>NZ_JBFREL010000029.1:0-80290 GCF_052114265.1 Paenibacillus sp. MCAF9 | reverse complement strand
GCATTCCCAATCCTTAAACACCGTAAGGAACTCTGGAAAGTACCGATCCAACCAGTTATGAACGCGGCCTTGCACCACGCGCAGATCTGTCGACAGATGTTCGCGGATTTTCATCGCTTCCCTTAGTTCGGCATAGATGCCCTGGGGAAGATGAGGTACGGCGTATCTTCCGTCTTTGACGAGCTGTGCGATGACCTTAACATCTTTAATGTCGTTCTTGGTTGGTGAATTATCATCCAATTCTTTGCTTTTCTTCACGTGCAGCGGATTAACCACAGCGCACGTAATGTCCTGTTCTTTTAGATAATGGACCAGGTTCAGCCAGTAGTGTCCGGTCGGTTCCATACCAACGATGACGTCCTGAACCTCTTGTTCAGTCGCAATCTTTCGGAACCAGCTAACGAACATTTCGAAGCCTTCACGGTTGTTCTCAAACGTAATGGGCTTCCCGAATTCGACTCCGCGGTAGTCTTGTGCGCGAGCTACATGTTTGAACTTTGCGATGTCGACACCGACAATTAAAGTAGAAGAAGTGATTTGATTAATACGTTCATTTTGAGTAGAATTCATCTTGTAGTCTCCTTGGTTTGTATTGGATCCGGTCGCTGGCCAGCATCTGGGACCCATATACATCATACCAAGGAGTCTTTTTGTTTCTCAAACTTCGTATTTCTTCATAATAGGAATGCTGCCCGTTCATATTAAGGTTCAACTAGATAGATCCTTATACCGCAGCCATTGTCAGATGGGTCACCATATAAACAAAAAAAAACCACCCCGAAGGGTGGTCCGTACTCATGATGAGCACTATAGGATTTGGATAGGAGTGGAGAGAAACCATACTGTACCTTTATTATATGTATACGCTTCCATTTTGTCAATAAGCGTTTTCATTTTGTTCGAAATAAATTGTAAACGCTTTTTTTAATCAAAAATGACGAACACCCGATTAAAGGTGTACGTCATAGCCTTTAGCAGTAAGTACGATAACAGCCTGATCCAAATACTCTTGACTCCGGAATGAAAGTCTTAGAACGCCTGGCACGTCTTCTCTGCTCTCAATAATATGAATGTTGCTTAGGTTGATAAGACTGTTCCCAAGCTCACTTGTGATTTTACCGATAATACCAGGATGATCTGGAATATCTACATAACAGTCGAATGCAGAATGAATCATGCCTTTGCGGCGCTCAGGCATTTTGCTGCGGAATTGACCTGCTGTTTCAAAAGCTTCAGCAATCGCTTCCCCATCTGAATTCTCCAGCATAGACACAAATTTATCCGTTTCCTTGCTCCAATCGCGCAGCAGCTCAAGCAAAACCTTGCGATTATTAATTAATATATCACGCCAAATAATCGAATCGCTTGATGCTATCCGTGTAATATCGCGGAAGCCCCCTGCTGCTAACGATTCATATAGCATATTATTTTCGTTATATCCGCGAACCTGATTCACAAGCGACACGGCAATGATATGTGGCAAATGGCTTATCGCGCCTGCTATCTCATCATGCTCTTTCGCATCAACTTTTACGATATTCGCTTTCGTATGGCTGAGTAAATCAACTAGTCGCTCCACTGCTTCCTCAGGCGTGTTCTCATCAGGTGTCAGCACATAGAAGGCGTTCTCGTATAGATGAGAAGATGCCGCTTCAACTCCTGTACGCTCAGAGCCAGCCATCGGATGCCCGCCAATAAAAGTAGCCTGTCCAAAATCAAGTGATTTTGCACATGCCATAACAGAAGCCTTCGTGCTCCCAGCATCTGTAATGATACAGCCGGGTTTTAATTTAAACGCACTGAGCTTCTCGATATACTCCTCAATGTTGCCGACCGGTACACAAACGAATATAAAATCTGCTTGCTCGGCCGCTTCTTGCATTGAAGTCGTTGCAAAATCAACCACACCACGCTGCATGTACTTCTCTACCTGCGAGGGGCGGTTTGAATGTCCGATTACTGTAATATCTGGTTTTCCTTTAAAACAAAGGGCGATCGAACCACCGATCAACCCTACTCCAAAAATCGCTACAGTCGTCATAACTTTATCCTTGCACCGCCGATTCCTGCAAAACCTGTTCTAGTGCTGTAATGAATTTTTCATTTTGCTCACTTGTACCAACTGTAATCCGAATATGATTCGGGTAGTAAATCCAGCGCGGTCTTGAAATAATTCCTCTGCGCAGCAAACCGTCGAATACTTCAGGTGATGGACGCTTCACATCTACCATTACGAAGTTGCCGTATGCAGGGAAGTAAGATAAGCCAAGGCGATCAAATTGCTCCGACAAATATGCAAGACCTTGTTTATTTTGGTCACGACAATATTCAATAAATGCTTTGTCAGCAAGTGCTGCTTTCGCTGCAGCTTGTGCCGCTCGCGACGTGTTGAAAGGTTCACGTACCTGATTAGTATAACGAATGACATCAGGATGCCCAAAGCCATAACCAATCCGCAATGCAGCTAGGCCAAAAATTTTCGAAAAAGTTCTCAGCACGATTAAATTGCGGTGCTCGCGCAGCAATTGTATTCCGTCTGGAAACTGTGGGTCATCGATATATTCCCCGTAGGCTTCATCAAGCACAACAAGCACATTCGTCGGCACCTGCTGCAAAAACTCAGAAAGCTCAGGCAGTGTGACAATGGTACCCGTTGGATTATTCGGATTGCAAATCCAAATGATTTTAGTTCGCTCAGTAATTTTAGACAGCATTGCAGGCAAATCATGCTTGCCATCTTTTAGAGGAACCTCTATGATCGTTGCATTCTCAATTTCTGCATTATGCTTGTATTGCGGGAAGGTTTCGTCCGCCATAATCGTTTCGTCGCCAGGAACGATAAACGCTCTATTAATCATAAGAATAATTTCACTGGAGCCCGTGCCAAAAATAATTTGGTTCGTATCTACGCCAAGCTCTTCCGCAAGTGCAGCCGTTAGTTCAACGCTCGCACCATCTGGATAAATATTAAAACTGCCTAATTCTTCAATGACTGCTGCTTTAACTTGTTCAGAACAGCCAAACGGATTTTCATTAGATGCAAGTTTGATGACTTCTTTTAACCCTAGCTCCCTCTTAACATCTTCAACCGGCTTTCCAGGTTGATAGACGGGAAGGTGGACGATATTACTTTTGGGCTGCATGAGCCGTTCACCTCTTTTATAATTGACTAGTCTCATTACTCGACATCCATTGTCTCATATCTGTGTTAGGTTTTAAAGTTTTTTTAACACAAGATTGGTCTATTGCGCAAGATTATATCGAAATTGTGATATATGTTTAATGAACTTATGATGCAAAAGACACTTTTTTTAATCAATGGTTCGGTTTCTGTGTATAAAATGAATTGAAGAACATCCGCTTCCATGCCAATAACACTTCAAAATCATCATTAGAAATTGATTTTTCAAGTTCTTCATTCAAATAACGGACATCAGATCCCTTATTTGATGATAATCATGCTTTTTCTCGATATAACGGACATAGGATCCCTTATTTCTAAAAATTCAATACAATTGAACGCCTTTTAGATAAAATAGCGGATTCTACGTCCGTTAAATAATAATTTTAGCCAATTATTCTAAAATAACGGATCTTATGTCCGTAAGCTAGCTTCAAAAGTTACTTTTCAAATTAACAGCTTCGTGCTTCTCCATTTTTCCTTGCGCTTTACCATCCGTCCTCTCCACCCCCGAATCACCGTACCGAAATCCCTCAAAAACAGCTCCCTGCTACAAATTCCTCTCTTAACCCGATAAAGCAAAAAAAGCTCTCCTAGACCAAGTCTAGAGAGCTTTCCGCTATTATTAATATACTACGTCGATTACAAGCCACTTCCGCAGCGTATAACTTCCTTTATCTAAAACAGTCCGCTTACCCTTTAAGCTGAGCAACAAAATCGCCGATTTGTTTAAGTCCCGCTTCACGCGTAACAGCATCATTCAGCAGTGGAATGGCATCTTCTATCGTACGCACAATTGCACTGCCCACGATCACGCCGTCACATTGCTTTTCAAAGCGAGCAACCTGCTCACGGCTGGAAATGCCAAAGCCAACCGCAATTGGCAAATCGGTCGCTTCGCGTACCATCGAGAGGAATTCATCAATACCCGTATGAAAATCAGCTCTCACGCCTGTTACGCCAAGAGATGAAACGCAGTAGACAAATCCTTTTGCTTTGCGTGAAATACGTGTTACCCGATCCTTGGATGTCGGTGCCACAAGAGGAATAAGATGTACATTAGCTGCTTCCGCAAGCTGCCTAACCTCTTCATCTTCTTCGATTGGCAAGTCAGGAATAATAAGACCACTGATGCCTTTGCTCTGTACTAGCTCGAAAAATGCTTCAAGCCCATATTGGAACACCGGGTTGTAATAAGTGAACAATATGAATGGAATTTTAACGCCGGCCTCACGTGATTTTTCAGCTATTTCAATACAATCCTTAATTGTAATGCTGTTATGGCGCAATGCTCGCTCAGATGCACGCTGGATAACAGGACCATCCGCTAGCGGGTCGGAGTACGGCACGCCAAGCTCGATCATGTCAGCGCCTGCCTTCTCGAGCGTTTGGATGATAGCAACCGAAGTAGCTAGATCAGGATCACCCATCGTAACAAAAGGAATTAACGCCGTTTTGCCTTCAGACTTCAGCCTTGCAAATGCTGTATCAATGAGATTCATGCTTATTTACCCCCAAGTAACCCATAATTGCTTCTACGTCCTTATCTCCACGTCCGGATAAGCTGACAACGACGACTTTGTCTTTATCAAGCGTAGGCGCAAGCTTAATCGTCTGAGCGATCGCATGTGCTGATTCCAGAGCTGGAATAATGCCTTCTGTGCGCGATAGCAGCTGCAAAGCATCTAGCGCCTCAGCATCCGTTACAGGAACGTATTCAGCACGTCCGGAATCTTTCAAGTAGGCATGCTCTGGTCCAATACCAGGATAATCAAGTCCCGCTGAAATCGAATGCGCAGGTTGAACCTGTCCATACTCATCCTGCAGCACATAGCTCATCGAGCCCTGGAATACACCGTGACGTCCTTTGGTCATTGTTGCCGCATGCTCAATCGTATCTACACCGCGGCCAGCAGCCTCAACGCCAAGCAGCTTCACGCTGTCATCATTGATAAATGGATAGAAAATCCCCATTGCGTTGCTTCCGCCGCCAACAGCTGCAACAACATAATCCGGCAATCGACCTTCTTCAGTCAATATTTGCTTACGAGCCTCGTCGCCAATGATACGCTGGAAATCACGAACCATCATGGGATAAGGATGCGGGCCTGTAACTGAACCCAAAATGTAATACGTATCTTCAACATGGCTAACCCAGTAACGAAGGGTTTCGTTGCATGCATCTTTAAGTGTTCTCGTCCCTGATAGAACGGGCACAACTTCAGAGCCAAGCAGCTGCATCCGGAAAACATTAAGCTGCTGACGCTTCATATCTTCCTCGCCCATAAATACTTTGCATTCTAGACCAAGCAAAGCTGCTATCGTTGCAGAAGCAACGCCGTGTTGTCCTGCGCCTGTTTCTGCAATGATTTTTGATTTACCCATACGTTTGGCAAGTACGCCTTGACCAATCGTATTATTAATTTTATGTGCACCTGTATGGTTCAGGTCTTCACGTTTTAAGTAGATTTTCGCGCCGCCAAGATGCTCGCTAAGTCGTTCTGCATAGTATAGTGAAGTCGGACGACCTGAGTATTTATGCAACAAGTAAGTAACCTCGTCTTGAAACGCTTGATCCTTGGAATAATGCTGATAAGCTTCCTCTAGCTCTAATAATGCTGTCATTAATGTTTCTGGCACATATCTGCCGCCAAATTTGCCGAAGCGTCCATTCTCATCTGGTACTTGTGTCATGCTTCCATCACCCTTCTTACAAATAATCGGATTTTCTCAATATCTTTCCGTCCATCCGTCTCAACACCGCTTGATACATCTATCCCGTTTGGCGCATATGTCTTTAGCAGCTCTTGCACATTTCCTGCATGCAGACCACCTGCTACATACAAAGTAATGCCAAGCTCCTCAGCTGCTTGCATATATTCTTTTATCGCTTCCCAATCGAAGGTTTGACCCGTGCCGCCGCCAGGTGCGTCTATCAGTAAGGCATCAACAGCAGCTCGGTATGGCGTTAATCGCTCTAGAGCAGACATTGGCGAGCTGCCCTCGGCTTCCTTCTTCATGGAAAATACTTTCCATACTTGAACGTTCAGCTGCTCACGCACCATTTGGCAAAACGCTGCCGATTCATTGCCATGCAATTGAACCACGTCTAAAGGAGCGACTAACAAAAGTTCTTGCAGATTAGCAAAGGTTTCATTTACGAATACGCCAACCGTTCTCGGGCGCTCACCACCAGCTGCCTTTAACTTCGAAGCCGCTGATATAAGCTGCGATGCAGTCGACTTTTCCACCAATCGCTTGCTGGGTGCAAAGATGAAGCCGATTTCGTGAATAGGCAATCCATCCATCTGCTGAATCGTTTGCACATCCATCAGACCACAAATTTTGATACGCGTCTGCTGCTTCATCGAACGGTTACCGCACCCATTAAATCAATAACCGATTGTCCTACTTGCTCATGCCGCATAAAATATTCACCAATCAATACACCATGAGCGCCGATTGACTTTAAGTAATCCATATCGCTATTACCCGCAATTCCGCTCTCGCTAATGACAGTAACATTTTTTGGCATAAGTCCGATTAACTCTTCGGTCGTTTTTAGATCCGTAACGAATGTTTTCAAATCACGGTTATTAATGCCGATGAGCGTTGCTTTGTCCAGCTCCAGAACGCCTTCCAGCTCTTCTTTGTTGTGCACTTCTACGAGCACATCCATCCCAATCGACTTCGCAAGATCATGAAACTCACCAAGCTGCGTTGGCGTCATAATAGCTGCGATGAGCAAGATTGCGTCCGCTCCGATTAAGCGCGCCTCATAAATTTGACGATGGTCAATCGTAAAATCTTTTCTTAATAGAGGTACCTTTACCGTTTTTTTCACGGCCTGCAGAAATTCATTAGATCCTTGAAAGTAATCACGATCCGTCAACACTGATATACAATCCGTACCAGCTGCTTCATATTGTGAAGCAAGCGTAGTTGGCTCAAAATCAGCACGAATCAGCCCTTTTGATGGCGACGCCTTCTTTACCTCGGCAATCAGTCCCATACTTCTGTTGCGGCTAGCTGCCGATAATGCATGTTCAAAGCCGCGGCATGCTTCCATCTCCGAAATTTGTTTCTCCACCTGTGCAAGGTCAAAGCGAGCCGCCAGCTCCTCAACCTCAGTTCGTTTTGTAGCTACAATTTTATCCAGAAACATTTGCCAACTCTCCTGTCGTATGAATAAGACTAACGAGCTTCCGCTGCGCCTCGCCTGAATCGATCACCTTGGCAGCAATCTCTGCCCCCTCGCGAAGCGATTGTGCCTTCCCGCCTACATATATACATGCTCCTGCGTTGGCTAGCACGATATCACGATAAGCCCCGCGCTGCTCGCCTGAGAAAATAGAACGAATAAGTGCTGCGTTTACTTCCGGCTCACCACCCATAACATCCGCAATCGGCCACCTTGTTAGTCCAAGCTCCTCTGGCGTAACATCGTAGGTTTTCACAACACCGTTTAATAACTCAGATATTTGTGTAGGTGCAGAGATGCTAATTTCATCAAGCCCATCATGACTGCTTACAACCATCGCTCTTTTTAGTCCAAGCTCGCCGAGCACCTCGGCAACCGTAGAGGTGCGGCTCCGATCGTAGAATCCAAGAAGCTGTCTATCTGCTCCAGCGGGATTTGTGAGCGGTCCAAGCATGTTGAAGATTGTTCGAATACCGAGCTCACGCCGCGGAGCAGCAGCATGGCGAAGCGATGGATGATACAACTGCGCAAACATAAAGCAAATGCCGATATCCTCCAAGCATTGTGCGGCTTGTTCAGGAGTTATCGTAATTTGTACGCCAAGCGCCTCCAGCACATCAGCACTGCCCGTTTTCCCAGACATCGCGCGATTGCCATGCTTGGCAACTCGGATGCCTGCCGCCGCAGCAATAATGGAGGAAGCAGTTGAGATGTTGAATTTATGAATACCTGATCCTCCGGTGCCACATGTATCGAGCAAACCTTCTTGTTCAGTATGGAGATGGCTGGAATGCGCGCGCATTGCCTCAGCGAACCCGGTTATCTCCTCCTTCGTCTCGCCTTTCATCCGCAGCGCAGTTACGACGCCAGCTATTTGTACAGCTGTTGCTTCGCCATTCATGATGATGTTCATCACCATTTCTGCTTGCTGCCTCGTCAAACTTGAGCCGCCAATAAGCTGGTTCAGCGCTTGCTGCATCGTTATCGCTTCGGTTGCCTGCATTATTGACCAATCCCCTCTCCGACCTTGACGTAATAATCCGAGTTAATGGAATTGAAGGAATCCGGTGCACTTTTTGGCTGTGCAAAAATCGCTTCAGCCGCACGAATAGCTTTAAGGCTGCCTTTCGCCTTGTTGACCGTCTCCAAATATTCGCTCTCCGGAACAGAATCCCAAACGATTCCCGCTCCTGCTTGTACATAGGCTTTACCGTTCTTAAAAATAATGGTGCGGATCGTAATACAAGTATCCATTGTACCGCCAAAGCCCAAGTATCCAATTGCTCCTGCATATGCGCCGCGCGCTTCATTTTCCAGCTCCGCAATGATTTCCATTGCTCTTAGTTTAGGTGCGCCAGATACAGTGCCTGCCGGTAAACAAGAGACAAATGCGTCAAAAAAGTCTTTATCCTTGTGCAGCTTGCCAGAAACGTTCGATACAATATGCATGACATGGGAGTAACGCTCAATTTCCATAAACGAATCACATGTTACCGAACCAAACTCCGATACGCGTCCGATGTCATTGCGGCCAAGATCAACCAGCATCAAATGCTCAGCGCGCTCTTTCTCGTCCGCAAGCAGTTCTACCTCGTAAGCCTTATCCTCTTCCGGCGTTTTGCCGCGCGGCCTTGTTCCCGCAATCGGTCTTGTCTCCACGCGGTCGCCCGTTACTTTCACTAGCGCTTCCGGCGAAGCGCCAACAATAACTTCCTCGCCCATCTTCAAATAATACATATATGGTGAAGGATTCATCATTCGGAGCACGCGATATACATGCAATGGATCAACATCTGTATCAATGCTAAAGCGCTGTGACAATACGACCTGGAAAATGTCACCTGCGCGAATGTATTGCTTCGCCTTCTCAATGTTTCCGATGAATTGCTCCTTCGTCACATTGGATTGTACGTCACCTAACTCGTAATCAACTTCAATTGAGCGTCCAGATGTTACTGGAATGGTCACCGGCTGCTGCAAACGTTCAATAGTTGCTTCAATTTTGGCAACTGCCGCTGCATAGCTCTTCGCGATTTCCGCATCCGTAGAGCCTTCGGCGATATGAACATTTCCAACGATTTGCAGCTGCTGCTTAAAGTGGTCAAACACAATGATTTGATCACAAAACATAAATTGCATGTCATTCATATTCAAATCGTCGATGCGGTGGGCAGGAAGCTTCTCATAATATTGCAGCAAGTCATAGCCGAAAAATCCGATTGCTCCGCCTGTAAAGGGAGGAAGCTCTGGCAGCGACGGGCTGCGGAAAGAACGCAAATGAGCTTTTAGAAGCTCAATCGGCTTGTCATTAAGCACATGCTTCACGCCGTGATGCTCAAGCACCATCTCACCATTTTTACCGTAAAGCATCATGAACGGGTCCGTTCCTATAAACGAATAACGCGCCCATTTCGCTCCACCCTCGACACTCTCCAGCAGAAAAGCATGATCCTCTTTCGCAAAATGCTGGAATAGTCGAATTGGTGTTTCAGTGTCCGCCATCATATAGCGAACGAYTGGAATTAAATTGTACTGACTGGCAAGACGGGTGACGTGCTGCAGCTCATTTGACATTCCGAACAACCTCCCTCAGTAGTGAAAATTCTATTATTAAAAACAAAAAAAGCTCCTGCCAGAGCAGGAGCGTTGGTTTAGATGATGACGGAAGTGTGTAAGCGGAAAAGACGCATGTGTAGATACGTTGAAGCAGCACTTTTACAATCCTGTGTGCCATTGCACATAAGATCGTTCAGCTTTTTCTCAAACTCGCGTATCTCTCATTGCCTAACTCTGCTTCTCTCAACTAATCTCGACTCATCTCTACTCAGCTCATAAAACTACTCTGCTACTCTCACTTACGTAACTAAATATACAACAACGTACAGCTATGCGTCAACAAAGGGATTTGTTCTTTATGAGCTAAAGTCACAGCTTTATGCTTTAGATAAGTCCGGACGAAGCGCCTGCGCGCCGTTTAAATAAACATGACGAATCTCGGCTTGCGTCTTGTCCGTGTTGATAAGAACCATTAATCTAATACAGCGCTCAAGACTGCCTTTAACCGGAACTTCAAGCGCGCACATAAGCGGAACAAGCTCCCAGCCCTTCATTTGGCGAATAGCTCTAGCAGGGAATGTCTCGTCCAGATCGCTGGTAACCGTCACGAACACGCTGCAAATATCGTCAGGCACGATCTCATTATCGGCCACGATTCCATTCAACATTTCAATTGTTGCATTCAAAATGGGCTGTTCTTCATTAGCATCTACAGTAATAGCACCACGAATTCCTCTAACACTCATTATTGTTGCACCTCCTGCTTTAATTGCTCTACGATTTCACGTACCCATTGGATGCGAACATCGGATTTTATTTCAACGGAACCTATTGCAGTTGGCACAACAAAAACCATCGTACCCTCAGCAAATTTCTTGTCATGCATCATTGCTTCCATAATCTTATCTACGTCCAAATGCTCAGGGAGCCGCACTGGCAGTCCTGCTTTCGCAAGAACGCGCTTCGTTATGGTATATACCTCTTCTGGAGCACCATATCGCATACCCAGCTTAGCAGAGCCTACCATCCCTATGGAAATGGCTTCCCCATGGAGCAGCTCCCCATATCCAGCTACCGCTTCTAAGGCATGGCCAATCGTATGACCCAGATTCAAGATCGCTCTCAAATCGTTTTCACGCTCATCCTTCGATACGACTGCCGCCTTCACGCTGCAGCCTTTATACAAAGCATACCCAAGTGCCTCCGCATCAAGAGCGAGCAATTTCTCTGCATTATCTTCACACCATGCGACAAACGATTCATCCCAAATTAGTCCATGCTTGATCACTTCCGACAAACCAGCGCTTACTTCTCTTGGAGGAAGGGTTTGCAGCGTGTTCAAATCATACAGGACAAGCTCAGGCTGATGAAAAGCACCGATAATATTTTTGGCAAGCGGATGATTGACGGCAACTTTGCCGCCCACACTGCTGTCATGCGCCAATATTGTCGTAGGAACCTGTACGAATTTGATGCCTCTCATGTATGAAGCGGCAACAAATCCAGCAAGATCTCCAACAACACCACCGCCAAGTGCAACGATTGCAGACTTGCGGTCGAGACCTACCTCCAAAGCTTTAGCGACAAGCGTTTCGAGCATAGCTAGCGACTTTGAGCTTTCTCCAGCTGGAACAACGACGCTTGCCGTTTTAAAACCTGCGCCAGCAAGCTCAGACTCAAGCGTTTGCAAATGAATGTCTGCAATATTCGAGTCAGTAATGATGAGCAGCGGCGATTTTTGGCTAATGCCATGCTTAATAAAATAAGAGGATGCCTCCTTCAAGAGGCCTTCCCCGATATAGATAGGATAAGAGCGATCACCAAGTTCAACTGTAAGCTCGCGCATTTTTAATACCGCCCTAGCTGTTCAAGATAATTGTTCAAGTTGGTGCGAATTTCCTCAATGGAATCGCCGCCGAATTTTTCAAGGAATGCTTTGGCAACTTCCCATGTAACGACATGCTCCATCACGACGCTTGCCGCTGGCACAGCACAGCTGTCCGAGCGCTCTACTTGAGCCGTAAACGGTTCTTTAGTATCAATATCCACACTGCGAAGCGGCTTGTAAAGCGTCGGAATCGGTTTCATTACACCGCGTACGACGATTTGCTCCCCGTTCGTCATGCCGCCCTCGAAGCCGCCAAGACGATTCGTTGCTCGATGATAGCCGCGCTCTGCATCATACATAATCTCATCGTGTACTTGCGAGCCGCGAAGCTTGGCTGCTTCGAAGCCAATTCCAATCTCACAGCCTTTGAATGCATTGATCGATACGACCGCTTGCGCGATACGTCCATCGAGCTTGCGATCCCACTGTACGTGGCTTCCTAGACCAATTGGCACGCCTTCAATAATACATTCCACGATACCGCCGATCGAATCGCCTTCTGCTTTAATTTGATCGATATAATCAGTCATCTTTTGTTCGGTTTCTTTGTCAACGACACGAACCGAGGATTCCTCTGTCAAACGGATCAATTCATCCACCGAAAGTTGATTAGCTGGTGCTTCGATTTCACCGATGCGAATAACTTGTCCAGCTACTTTAATCCCAAATTCCGCGAGAAATTGACGAGCTACCGCACCTACTGCTACACGCGCAGCAGTTTCACGAGCACTAGAGCGCTCAAGCACATTGCGCAAATCCTTCAAATCATATTTAAGTCCGCCATTCAAATCCGCATGACCAGGACGCGGACGATGAACGCGGCGCTTCTCTTCATCGCTGCCTTCAATCGGCTCAATATTCATAACGGAGGTCCAGTGCTTCCAATCGTTGTTTGCAACGATCAGAGCTACAGGAGCACCAGTCGTTTTGCCGTGGCGTACGCCCCCAACGATGTTAGCTGTATCCTTCTCGATTTGCATTCGGCGTCCACGACCATGACCCTTCTGACGACGGTGCAGCTGGAAATTCAGTTCCTCAAAATCAATTTTCAAATTGCTTGGCAAACCTTCAATAATCGCGGTTAATTGGGGACCGTGTGTTTCCCCTGCGGTTAAATATCTTAAAGTCAACTAAAGCTCCTCCTCAAGTGTAAACGACTAACACAGTCCATTGACGGCACAAGCTCGTTTCGCGGTGAAATTTAAGCGATTTTATAAGTGCATCACTTATAAAATTATTAATTTTCAAAACAGCTTTCAAGCGCCTGCTATGCTTTACAGCACTAAACATCTTTGCTCATTATAGTACACAGTTACAGGTTTGACAAGAATTTGGACACCTTGAAAGCCGCTGTAACCGTATAAAAAAAGGGCTGGTGGAACTGTCATCTAAAATGACAAATCCGCCAGCCCGGGCAGCGTGCAGTTAATTTGCTGTTAACCGATCTTTTCTAAGTATCGCCGTGCCTTCACTAGTCAGCAATGGATCATCAACAAGTCTTGTCATTTGTCCACTGTCCACTCCGATAATTTGCGCACATTCCTGAATAGAAATAAAACCACGCCTATAGGCAGCTATAACCTTACGTTTATCCATCGGTTGCTTCATCCTCCAAGTTTATTACATACTAACTAGTATAGGAGAAGATGGAAAACAGTATACATGCCGCTTATACCCGGCGATAAAAGAATGTATCAGCGGTCTCAAATCCGTACTGCGCAGGGGAAAAAATTTGTTCCGTACTGCCTACAAACAGCAGTCCACCCGGTTTAAGTGCATTAGAAAATTTATGATACAATAAGTGCTTTGCTTCTTCTGTAAAATAAATCATTACGTTTCGGCAAACAATTAAATCAAATGATCCATCAAACGTATCATGAAGCAAATTTTGCTGCTTGAATTGAATAAATTGCTTCAGGGAGTCTGAAATCAAATACGCTCCCTCTGACTGCTTAAAATATTTTTGCCGGCAAACCTGCGGAACATCGCGCAGCGATCGCTCTAAGTAACTGCCTTCCATTGCCTTTTGCAGTACATTTGAATCGAGATCAGTTGCAAGAAGCGAGGATCGCTGCAAGGCACCGAGCTCCGATAAAATCATAGCGAGCGTATAAGGCTCCTCGCCTGTTGAGCATGCCGCACTCCAAATCTTTAGGCGATTAGAAGCAGCAAGCATCTCGGGAAAAAAGCGCTTTTGCAAAACTTCCCAGCGGGAAGGATTTCTCCAAAACTCAGAAACATTAATCGTCATACGGTCCAAAAACTCATTTAGCATCGTCCGATTTTGCTCAATCGCCTTCCAATACTCATCGAACGTTTGATAGCCGTGCTTCATTCGTAATGTAGTCAGCCTGCGTTTCATTTGAGCTTCTTTGTACTGCGACAAATCAATGTCGGTCTTTTGCTTTATTCGAGCAATAAACTGTGCAAAATCACGATCTTCAAGCATAGGCTCCTCCATCGCTTGTGGGCGAAATATTAAATCCACCGTTGAATTGTATGCTCGTATTGCACCAGCTCCGCTGGCGTGAAATAAATGCCGATCTCTTTTTCCGCATTAGCTGCCGAATCCGAGCCATGAATAAGATTGAAATTCGTATGTACAGCAAAATCAGAACGAATAGTGCCGGGATGAGCATCTAGTGCATCCGTTTTGCCAATAAGGGCACGCGTCAATGCAATGACATTATCACCTTGCCATACCATCGCAAATACAGGACCTGACGTTATGAATTCGAGCAATGGCTCATAAAAAACTTTGCCCTTATGCTCCTCATAGTGGCGCTCAGCAAGCTCATGGCTCAAAACCATAAACTTGGCTGCTGCAAGCTGCAATCCCTTTTTTTCAAATCTCGAAACGATTTCGCCAATTAATCCGCGCTGAACGCCATCAGGTTTAATCATCAGAAAAGTTCTTTCCATCCCCAACCATTCCTTTCTATTTTGCACGATTAATAATTGCGTTTACCAAACAAAATCGCAATATCGCTCAAGTTCTTCTTCGCTGTGACGTTCGGCAATCCCTCTAATGCTTTGAGAGCTTTTTTAATATATCGGTTTGCAAGCTGGTCTGCTTGATCTCCGCCATCGCTCTTGCGAATCATATCGATGGCTCTTCCAGCATCTCGTTTCCCGCCTTGCTCCCTGATCAAAGCAATTTCCTTTAACAAAGGGTCGCGGGTTTTGGGGTCCTGCAACGCAAGTAGAACCGGCAACGTAATATTTCCTTGACGCATATCTGAGCCTGAAGGTTTGCCGATCTGTTTCTCTGTTCCATATAGATCAAGCAAATCATCACGGATCTGGAATGCCATACCCACATTATAACCATAGCGATATAAGCTATTTGCTGTTTTTCGGTCCGTTCCCGCGGCGACAGCGCCAAGCTGACAGCTAATAGCAATTAATAAAGCTGTTTTACGTCTAATCCGAAGCAAATAATGCCGTACCGATTGTTCTGTGTTGAAGAAATCACGAATTTGTTCCATTTCTCCGATACACATTTGTACAAGCGCATGCGACAAAATTTGATGTATCTGCGGATTTGGAAGCTGAGCAGCGATTGACAATGCTTTGCCATGAATAAAGTCGCCTGTATACATCGCTATTCGATTGTCCCACTTGGATTTTACAGTGAGCTGTCCACGACGTGTTTCCGCGTCGTCAATAACATCATCATGTACAAGTGAAGCCATGTGAATAAGCTCGAGTGGGACGGCGACGCGCTTCATTACATCAAGCTGATAATCGCCAAACTTGCCTGCGAGCAGGACAAACACCGGTCTAATCCGTTTACCGCCAGCTCTAAGCAAGTGCAAAGAAGCTTCGCCAAGCAGCACATGATCATCCGAAATGCTGCGCTCAAGCTCCTGCTCGATCTGATTTAGGTCGCCTTTCATCTTTGCATACAAATCTAGTAGTTTCATTCTTTCACCTATTGGGCAGATTGGTCTTCAAAAAAAGTAAGCTCCACGTCATTCGATAGCAACCCTAGCTGCTTAGAATAATTGAAATATAATTTAAGTCCTTCTTGCAGCTTGCTCCCAAAATCATATTGAAGCGAATGAAAGTACATCTCCCAGTAAGTTGATTCTCCTCCAAGCTGCATACAGGCCTGTTCAATTAGTGGACCAAGATGGCTCTTGTTATACTGTTTGCTCGCATTTAACGCTTTATATACTGCACGAACGGCTTCTGGGGCTGCAAGAGCTGCTTCTTTACGTGCAGCAACAACAGCGTAAGTCATGCCAAGTCCCGTCCACTCATTCCATAATTGTCCTAAATCAATGACATGAAGGCCGTGGTTTTGCCAAGAAGCATGAATGGCAGGATCGCCAATGATGAGAGCAGCATCGGCTGTCTCCAGCATACTTTCCAGATTTGGTGCGGCAGTGACATACTCTGGGTTGCATTCAAAGTGCAATGTCATCAAAATTTTCAAAAGATTAACTGAAGTTGCTGATGTTGTCGTTACTGAAATTCGCTCAGGACGTTTACGGCTGATCGGTTCTTTCAGAAACAAAAAGATCGAGTTGACCTTCCCTACCGAACCTACGGACAATTCTGGCAGCAGCACATAATCATCCGCATTTAATCCGTAGGCAAATGATGATATAGCCGAAATATCCAATTCACCAGCTTGCAGAAGCCTATTTAATTCAGAAGGTACACGTTTAATGACCTCAAAGCTATCCCCATCCATTCGCTCCTCGAGCTGATGGAAAAGAGGCCATGCATTCGCGTAATCAATTCTTCCGATGGTGATCGGGCGATTCATGCCCATTCTGTTCATCTCCCCATCTTCTGTACAAATCATGTTCGATTGTCATATTATCAAGTACTTTACCAACTAAAAAGTCAATCATTTCATCCATCGTTTGCGGTTTGTAATAAAAAGCCGGCATAGCCGGTATGATCCTAACACCAAGACGAGCCAGCGTCAGCATGTTTTCGAGATGAATCGCATGAAGCGGCGTTTCTCTTGGGATAATAAGCAGCTTCCTGTTTTCCTTCAACATAACATCGGCGGCTCTAGTCATCAAATTATCGGAAATGCCGTGCGATATCGACGCAAGCGTCCCCATCGAGCACGGCACAATAACCATTCCTTGAACCCGGTAAGAGCCGCTTGCAATGCTTGCGCCAATATCCGCATTGGGATGAAAAACTAGTCTTGCTTCCGCGATAGCCTCGCCAAAACGTTGTTCAAGAGCGGCTGAACGACGAGTCGTCTCAAAGCCTAGTTCTTCCTTTAGTACTCTCCAACCAGCTTCTGTTATGACGAGATGAACCTCGTATTTCATCTGAAGGAGAACTTCAATAAGCCTGATTCCATAAATTGAACCGCTTGCTCCTGTAATGCCTACTACCCATCGATTCGTCCAGTTGGTTTCGTTGCGGCCGTCTACCATTGGTGAATAACCAATAAATCAACGATAACAAACAGAAAAAGCACGACGCTTAATGTACCGTTCATTCCAAAAAAAGCAGTTTGGACGCGCGACAAATCGTGTGGCCGTACCATCCAATGTTGATAGAACAGAAGCGAAATCGATATCAAAGTACCAAGCAAGTACATCCAGCTAAGGTCTGTCAGCCAAAACAATGCTATAAAGCCGATTGCCGTAACGACATGAAAGGCCCTTGCAATCCAGATTGCCCCTTTAATACCGAACCGAGCTGGAATTGAATGCAAGCCAGCATTGCGGTCATACTCAAAATCCTGCGTTGCATAAATAATATCAAACCCAGCAATCCATAAAGAAACGGTAATATATAATATCCAAGCAGCTAGATCAAATTGACCTGTTATGGCAACCCAGCCGCCAAGGGGCGAGAGTCCAATTGTTAATCCCAACACAACATGGCATAACCATGTAAAGCGTTTTGTGTAAGAATAAAGAACAAGTAAAGCTACCGCGATTGGCATAAGTTTCATTGCGATTGGTGCCAAGTTCGCAGTTGCCACAAACAACAAAACGAAGGAAACAATGATAAATAACATGACTTCTGCTGATTTAAGCAAGCCAGCCGGAAGTGCTCTTTTTTCAGTACGTGGATTGCCTAAATCGATAGCCTTATCTATAAGTCGATTCAAGCTCATAGCAGCGCTTCGAGCACCAAACATCGCAAGCGTTACCCAGCCGATCTCCCCCCATGAAGGAAGGCGCTGCTCCATCATTACTGCACCTAGAATCGCTCCCATAAAAGCGAAAGGCAAAGCAAACACAGTATGTTCAAACTTAATCATTTCCAAAATAATGCGTAATTTGCGAATCATTGCTATTTCTTCTCCTTTGTCCCCATATGCAGCGCAGCTACTCCACCGGTCAGAGGATATGCCTTCACCTGATGAAGACCCGCTTCTTCAAACAGCTCAGCAAGCTGCTGTCGACCGGGAAACATTTTCAGTGATTCGGGCAGCCATTTGTATTCACTGAAGCTTTTGGCTACCACTTTGCCCATAACTGGCAATATTCGTTCGAAATAAAGGTTGTACATCGATTTAAATGGCTGCCAGGTTGGTTTGGATACCTCTAAACATACAACTAAACCGCCTGGTTTAACAACGCGGTGCATCTCCTTCAGTACCTGTAAATAATCAGGAACATTGCGCAGACCAAATCCAATCGTAACATAGTCAAAGGAATTATCCTCGAACGGCAAGCTCATTGCATTTCCTTGGACTAATGTAATTTGCTTATTCAAGCCCATCTTGTTTACTTTGACAGCACCCACATCAAGCATGTTTTGGCTAAAATCAAGTCCTACGATTTGTCCAGTACCGCTCGCTTCTGCAAGAGCAACCGTCCAATCACAAGTGCCGCAGCAAAGGTCAAGTGCTGTTTGTCCTTTTGCAACGCTCATTTTTTTCATCGTAAACTTCCGCCATGCCTTATGTCTTCTAAAGCTGATCAGATCATTCATCAAATCGTATTTTGGAGCAATCCGCTCAAATACGCCATGCACATGGCTCTTGGAGTTCGTATCCACCCTTGCAAGTCACCTCGTCTAATTGAGTGCAGGCGTGTAATCGGTTTTTTCGTTTAATAGATTATCGACGATAGTCGTCAATTCTCCGAGCAACTTGTCCGATTCCAGCTTACCAGCCAAAACCTTCACTGAATCTGCTGAGACCTTCAGCTTCGCTATAAGCTGGCTGCGCACCTTATATTTTTCCACCAAACTGTTAATAAATGCAGGTTCAAACATACGCTGAGAGAGCTGCAGGCGTTCATCTTCTGACCCCGCTTGCATGATATGCCAATAGGACCAGCTTTTATCAAACGTAGCTGGGTTCTCGCTGCGCTTGATTTCATCAACTATAACCTCGCACCGGCTAACGCCATCCAGAATCCCTGGCCAGACGCGAGAAAGCTCGCCCTCCAGCACCTCTGTGAAAATCTGGAACAACGTGCTCTTAAGCTGAACCGCAAGACCTAAATATTCTTCTGAGGTCATCTTAAGCTGCCTCATTCGAACGTAAAGATTAACTTTTAGTCTGTTGACCTCACTAACCGCGCTGCTGATTTTGGAAACCATCTCAATTTCGCCGGCTTGCGAGAGCAATTGATAAAAAGTCGCGCTAAAGTAGTCCCCTGCCAGCACCTTAAGCTGCCTTGAACGCATCTCCGGCTCAGAGCGCTGCTCTTGGTGTGTGTCGATTAAATCATGCGTATCCATTCCTAGCTGAACGAGAGATACGACGAGCGTGTAGAGCTCACTGTGGGTCTGTAGCGACGCTTGCTGGCTCAGGAAGGCGTGTAGCAAGCGAAGCCTTGCATTCGCTAAGTCAGGAAGAGACGTATGCTCCTCGATCATGTCATATTTCACATATTTTTGAGCTATTTCAGGTATACGGTATGTTCTCATTGGGGAAGCCTCCGAACAGAGAAGCGCAAATCGCCGCTCAATAATCTAAACTATTATAGCACAACTTATTCTAAAGAACATATGATTGAGCCTGCTTGTTCAACAAATTGCAATATACATCACCTTTATTGCTGCGAAATGGAGGAAGGCTTTACAGTAAATCCCGATACTGGTCCAAAACGTTTTTCCCAGGCCGAAGTAAAGCTAACTCTCAGCCTCTTTCTCCACAGCTCATCATGCACAGGATCCGCTTGCGCAAGATGGTCCAGCTCCGAAATAAGCCAATCGTCGGTTTTCCGCACATCAACAGCAGCTAGCAAAGCATCGCCTTCCGCTTGCTCCTCAATGATTCGAATCAGAATACGTTTCACATTCTCTAGCTGTATGAATGAGACACGAATAAGCTTCTCAACATCCGAGAACCAAATTGCCGGCCGGCCTTCAATGGTGCTTACCCGCATATCGATCGATAAAACGCCGTTATTCCATTCCGCCTTATTCAACCGCTCATGAAGCTGAGTTGCAATGAGCACATCTACTATATTGTTGTTGGAGAGCCTTACGACCGGCGTCGTGCGAAAAACAGCCACGTCGCCGCGATTTGCCGAATGCTGCCATCCTGCATGAGGAAGCCAAGTAAATAATAATGTAGCTGCTAACGCAGTCACACAAGCTGTTAGAAGTGGTTTTCCGATGTTCACTCTGCACCTCCGAATATTAACTTATCGCCTTAACCTTTAAATTCATTCGAACCACATGAATATAAAGTCCCATCTCTCATTGTACGAGCGGTGTAGGATGATTATTCGGAATGCAGGCAGGCAAAAAAAAGCAGGCATAGCCTGCTTTGCACATTCGTTGTTACTGATCGGTTTCCATCGTACCGTATTTCGTCATCACAACCGCTTTACCTCGAATTTTTATAGCTGAAGTATGATCGGTAAATTGGCAAATTAAAATTTCGTTTTTATCCAACTTTTCCGTATGATGAAATTTTGTGTCAAGCCCGCGTGTTAATCCGATGACTTGAACGCCTTGATCTTTTGCCTTTACGACAATGTACTCGCCATGTGTAGGCTCCATCGTTATCCCTCCGCATCCGTAATTCCATACTATCCATGTGAATTATAGTGGATGTGTAACGTTTGTGCAATCCATTCTATCATGCAAATAAACAAATAACGCCCGAACGGTATCCCGTTCGAGCGAAATTAGGCCGAATGATAAGCAGCAAAATCATGCTTATATTCCGTGGCATATGGATGCTTGCCGCCAAACATCGGCGTCAATGCAGTTAAGCTGGAGTATGCTTAATTGGATACGAGGTCCTTGAGTGATTTTCCTGGTTTGAATGCAGGCGTTTTGCTTGCTGCGATCTCAATAGGATCTCCAGTTTGCGGATTGCGGCCTTTACGTGCTTGGCGCTCGCGAACTTCGAAATTACCAAACCCAACCAATTGGACTTTATCCCCGCTTTGCAGCGCATCGGATATCGCATCAAAAACAGCGTCAACTGCTTTCGTTGCATCTTTCTTCGAAAGATCAGTCAATTCAGCTACTTTTGTAATCAAATCTGTTTTGTTCATTGTTTCACCTCCTCCAAAGTGCATTATGTACTTTTTTTTGGTGTAAGCATATAAACTCTCATCTTATCCCTCTTATTAACGGAAAACTTCAAAAATATACCTTTTAACCGAACAAACCTATAGTAATACAGCCGTTTGCCAATTTCAAGTGCCAACCTGCATTTCCTGCAAAACAAATAAAACCGCTCCCTTTACGGCAGCGGCTTATTCGTATTCTAGTATCGATCAACTACAGAATGATAGCAATCAATCCGCCGGAGCCCTCGTTGATAATACGTCCGAGCGTTTCCTGCAGCTTGTAGCGGGCATTATCCGGCATCATTGCAATTTTTCCTTGAATGCCTTCTCTCACAATCGAATGCAGGGAACGACCGAATATATCAGACTCCCAAATCTTGATTGGATCATTCTCAAAGTCTTGCATTAAGTATCTTACCAGCTCTTCGCTTTGCTTCTCCGTGCCGATAATCGGAGCAAATTCCGATTCCACGTCGACGCGGATCATATGGATGGATGGTGCTGTTGCCTTCAGTCGAACCCCAAAGCGTGAACCTTGGCGGATTAACTCCGGCTCGTCGAGTGCCATTTCCGCAAGTGTCGGTGCTGCAATGCCGTATCCAGTTGTCTTGACCATTTCCAGCGCTTCGGCAAAACGGTCATATTCCCTCTTGGCATGAGAGAACTCTTGCATCAACTGAAGCAAGTGGTCTTTGCCGCGAATCTCAACGCCGACTACTTCCATCAAAATACGGTCATACAGCTCATCTGGCGCGTACAAGTCGATTTCTGCTACGCCCTGCCCCATATTCATGCCGCTTAGTCCAGCTTTGGCGATGAAGTCATATTCCATGAACTGGGTTACTACTCGGTCCACATCGCGCAGCCGGCGAATATCTTTAACCGTATCACGTACGGAGCTCTCATAGTTGCTGCGAAGCCAGTGCCGATCGTTAAGCACCATGACCCAGCTTGGTAAATTAACATTTACCTCATGGACAGGGAATTCATAGAGTACTTCCCGCAATACCGAGATGACTTCTTCCTCACCCATCGTAGCTACGCTAAGCGTCATTACTGGAATGTCATATTTAGCTTGCAGCTCGTTTCGCAGTTGCAGCGCCTCTTCACCCTTAGGGCGAGTGGAGTTGATGATGAGGACAAATGGCTTGCCGACTTCTTTCAGCTCGTTTATGACACGCTCTTCTGCTACAACATAGGAGCTGCGCGGAATTTCTGCGATAGAGCCGTCTGTCGTAACAACAACACCGAGTGTAGAATGCTCTTGGATTACTTTACGCGTCCCGATCTCAGCCGCTTCCTGGAATGGGATCGGCTCATCGAACCAAGGAGTAGTAATCATTCGTGGACCATTTTCATCCTCATAGCCCTTCGCGCCTTCAACCGCATATCCAACACAATCGACGAGTCTCATGTTTACCTCAAGTCCATCGGTAACCCTGAGCTGCACCGCTTGATTCGGAACAAATTTAGGCTCTGTTGTCATAATCGTCTTACCTGCGGCGCTTTGAGGAAGTTCGTCCACGGCTCTCGCACGGTCTGATTCGTTCGCAATGTTCGGAAGTACAACCGTCTCCATAAACCGTTTAATAAACGTTGATTTGCCCGTCCGGACAGCCCCGACAACCCCGAGGTAAATATCCCCGCCGGTTCTTTCGGCTATGTCCTTGAAAATATCTACTTTCTCCACTGAATATCCCCTCCCAATTGATTTTTCCGGTTCGCCGCCATCCACCGGTCAATAGGGCAGGCCAGCGACGCAACTCGTACATGCTTTTTGGACTAGTAACATCTTATGTGCAAGCTTTCCGATTATGACGATTCCTTCAATGAAATCTTTTTTTGTTCCTCTGCGGGGCTTCCCTTCCAAGATTGAGTTATATGAGAAAAAAAGCAAATCTATGACCCAAACAGCCAAAAAAACCTCTCCGAGACGATAGTCAAGGAGAGGTTTGGAACTAGCTTATTCAGGAATGTACATGAAGTTAAGGTTTTACAGCTTGCGGCTCATTATTTACAAAGTGATAGACCGGAGCTTTGACAGGGACAAAGTCTGATCCATCGACGAGCAATGTACGCAAATCAAAATCTGCCTCAAAATCATTTTTCCCACTCTTTTGTATGTATTGCATGATATCTATCCCATAATCGGAAAATACTACCCCATTCTCATCCACGATTGCTTGAATCGTTTGTCCTGAGAACACACTTCGAATCGTTGGGGCTGTTTTGCTCATTGCTTTGTAATCGATTTGATAAAACCCTGGGTATGTTTCCTCGCCCTTTGGAAGGACATTGTTTGTTTGGATATAAGAAGTTACCCAGCTCTGAATATCATTAATTTTTTGAAATGCCAAAATATCAAGCAGCTTCACTCTAGGCTTACTCTCTTCATCAATAATAAGGTAGCTGTAATTGCCGCCTTTCTCAAAAGCAGAAGAAGGTATATCAGACATATAGCCTGTCCGATTTAGCACTCCAAAATCAATATAAAATTTCTCATACTTCGGTGTGTCTGCGGTACTGTTTTTCATGGGCAGCATGCCCGTTTCGGACTGATATTGATCAATCGCTGACTGAACATTACGAACTGCTTCTTTGGGAGCAACTTGGTTTTGCTTCATTTGACTTTTCGGATACATACAGCCCGATAAAGCAAATAGCAAAACAATTAAAGCAGAGAATGCTGCGAACTGGCGTATGTAACGTGGCAGCCTTCCCATAAATAATCCGTTCATTTTTTTGTAACCTCCTAAAGGTTTGCGAAGCAAACCTGCTTCGTAAGGATATGCTTAGGTTTGCGCAGCAAACCCGCTTCGTAAGGATATGCTTAGGTTTGCGCAGCAACCTACTTCGTCATTCATCCTACCATAGATCATCGTTTTCCTCTGCTTGCTTTGCGAGCTGTCTTGCAACTGCCGCTCGCAGCGGATCTAATGGAATTTCCACATCCACTTTCCCAGCTACCCTAGCTTGGCATGATAAACGCTCATGATTTTCGTCTAATCCAGACAGCTTGTTTCTCTCCACATCACCAATCGGCTGCAGCTGGCTTCCCGGCCTCACAGTGACCTTGCACATGAAGCAAGCAGCTTTGCCCCCGCAACGTGTGCGAATCGGTATATTCGCACGTCTGGCAGCGTCTAACAGCGTTGTGCCTGGCTTCACCTTAATGCTCTTCCCCGATGGCCAAAAAGTAACTACTCCGTCCATGACAAGCCACCGGCCTTTCGATAAGACAACAGCTGATGAAGAGTACGCCTTGCCTCAGCGGTGAATGTATTGTTAGTTTCAATCGCAAGGAATGCACCTTCATGCTGAGCAGGCGCTTTTGCAATCGCTTGAACGATTAAATCAACGCGATCCATCCGATCTCGCAAAAAATTAAACCACAGCTCATGCGCAAGCGGAACGATCGCTACTGAATAATTAGCATCGTTTAACAGCACTTTCTCTGAGAAAGGCATCAGTAATTTATTAACCATCGTCTCATACTTACAGCCTTGAGCACTCACCTCGAACCCGCCGACGAGCTCAACCTGTATTCCTTGTATTATAAAATGGCTAAGCGTTGATCGATACATATCTGTCACGCTTAATGTTGGTTGATCCTGGGCAAAAGGCTTAAGAGCATCATAAATTTCTTGTACATTCTGTTCATCACAATAAATGTCCAAATCACGCGGTTCGTTTGACAGTTCAAGTCCTCGAAGCATTAGACTGGCGCTTCCGCCAATAATCCACTGCGCCTGACTTGATTCTGTCGCTTTTTTAACGGCAGCCAGCGCTTTATGAATGCGTTCATTTTCTGACATCGCTGGCACTTCCTTCATCAGTAGCTTATGCATTAAAAATAAGGCTTGTTGGCTGCTGCGATTTTCGCATCAGTACTTTTGACGATGGCCTGGCAGCCGAGCCGGTAGCCTTCTTCAAACTCCTCCGGCTCAAGACGGTCCCACTCCTCGTCCGTAATGCCTTCAAGATGCTCCATGCCTTCTGTTACCAAGCAGCGGCACCGGGCACAGGTTCCTCTCGCGCAAGAGAAGCTCCAATCAATCTCATGCTTAAGTGCATGATCAAGCAGCGACAAGCCTTCTTCTGCTTTTACAACAGCTGTTTTGGTTCTACCCTTTAATTCAATCATTGTATGTCAAAATCTCCCTTTTGTTAGTGAACGACCGTCCCCTATGTAATAATTTCTAAATAATGGATATAAGTCCGCATACAAAGCCAATGATTAGAACAATAAATGCAATTAACGATAGAATAAATTTCACTGCGCCTTTCGTTTTCAAACGAGCAAACGTAATTAAAAGGGCCGCAATCGCCATCATCCCAATGCCGAATAGCGAAACCCACATTTTTGTCATAGCATCCATAGAAATTCCATTCTCCTAATCTATATCATAATGAATTCTCACCCATTATAACATCGCACAAAAAAAAGGACAAAAGCTGACAGAACACTTTACCGAATAAAATATTCGGGGCGCTCCACGCTTTTGCCGCATTTTTTTATTTTTTTATCATCATTTTCATGATTGCTTCCATGTTGCTGGCGCTCATGCCGCTGGCTTTGACAGCTCTTACGATATCATTAATCGTAGATTCCGTAACCTTGACCTTAGCCACTTCCGACACTTGCTTAATCAGCTTGCGAAGCTCAGCTTCGTCAGTCATCGTCTGTGCTGTAACTCCGCTGGCAAGCTTTTTGACTGAGCTCTCGGAAATTCCTTTGCCCGTCTTTTTATTGATCGAATTGAGAATGTCCTTGGAGAAATCCCTCGCCATACTCTACACCTCCAGCATGCGCATGTGTATTGCTCCATGCATCATATGAGCCGGCAAGAAGATTGGTGTAGGCGCTGGTCCTTAGCCTAACTCTTCGATTTCATGCGTCCGCAGCCTGCCCATCAAATGCTCAACGGCAGTCCTAGGCGCTTTGTTCGCGAACAATACCTCATATAACTGAAACGTAATCGGCATCTCAACATCGTACTCTTTAGCTAAACTGTAAGCCGCACGCGTCGTACGTACACCTTCTACGACCATTCCCATCCGAGTAAGCACGTCATCTAGAGGCGTGCCATCTGCAAGCATGTAGCCAGCACGCCAATTTCGACTGTGCTTGCTTGTGCAAGTAACGACAAGATCGCCGACGCCAGCTAATCCTGCAAAAGTGAGCGGATTCGCGCCCATTGCCGTTCCAAGCCTGCTGATCTCCGCTAGGCCACGGGTTAATAAAGCAGCCTTGGCATTGTCGCCAAACTGAAGCCCATCCGTCAAGCCTGCACCTAATGCAATAATGTTTTTGATGGCTCCAGCCACTTCCACACCAACGACATCCGGATTTGTATACACTCGGAAATGCGTATTCATGAGCGCATCCTGGGCTTGCTCAGCTGCTTTCAAATCAGTTGAAGCAACAACTACTGTAGTAGGCTGCTTCAAAATAACCTCTTCAGCATGGCTTGGTCCTGATAAAACAACAAGCTGTTCCATCGGCCTGCCAAGCTCTTCCGAAAGTACAGTCGTCATCCGCTTCAAAGTATCTGTCTCAAAGCCCTTTGTTGCATGAACAACAAGCGTCTTATCCGATAGAAACGGTGCCGCTTGCTTAGCAACCTCGCGCATAGCGCCAGAAGGCGCAACGAACAAAGCGAGCTCTGCATCCTGCAGTGCATCCTTTAAATCCGTAGTTGCATGGATTAGCTCAGGAAGCTTTACTCCAGGCAAAAACTTGCTATTCTCATGGCTGAGGTTAATGTTCTCCGCTTGTTCCGTACTGCGCGTCCATAGCTTTACATGATAGCCATTTCTCGCGAGTACAGAAGCAAGAGCAGTGCCCCAACTTCCAGCAACCAGCACTGCCGCATTTTTCATTGTTGATGAATCCAGCTTTGTCATGCGACGCTCACTACCCTTTCTTTGCACCTAACTTGTTTTCCGTTCCTTGAAACAGCTTTACAATATTCGACCGATGGCGTACGAATGCAAAAATACATATCAGAAGACTTGCACAAAGTAAAGGAACCGAATAATAGAACAAAGTAATAAATAATGGCGTTAAAGCAGCAAACAATAATGAGCCAAGCGATACGTATCTGGTCAAAGCAATTGTCGCAATGGCAATGGCTCCTGCACAAAGTGCAGGCACGAAAGCAAGGGTCGCAATGACACCTACTGTCGTTGCAATGCCTTTGCCTCCTTTAAAGCGGAACCAAATCGGCCAGTTATGGCCAATGATTGCGGCTAATCCGCACAAAACTGGAATCCAGTCGTTTTCACTAAGAGCGCGGCCAATAAATACAGCTGCTACCCCTTTGCCGATATCGAGTAAAAACACCAGTAAGCCCGGCCCTTTGCCGAGCACCCTGAGTGTATTCGTAGCACCAGCGTTTCCGCTGCCATGCTGACGTATATCGATACCTTTCACCCATTTGGCAATAACGATGCTAAATGAAATTGAGCCTAACAAATAGCTTAAAGCAACCGCGATTACTCCGTATAACAAGCTACTTCTCCCCTAATCTTCTTCGGACTTACGACGCGAGAATATGCGTATAGGAGTCCCTTCAAAATTAAATGCAGCACGAATTTTATTTTCCAAATAGCGCTCATACGAGAAATGCATAATTTCCGGATCATTGACAAAAACAACAATTGTCGGAGGTTTGATCGCTACTTGCGTAACATAGTTGATGCGTAGACGCTTGCCTTTGTCGGATGGCGGCGGATTAATTGCTACTGCATCCGAAATGACGTCATTAAGAAGATGAGTCTGAATGCGCATTGCATGCTGTTCAGAAACATGCTTCACAACAGGCAACAGCTTATGCAAACGCGTTTTGGTTAATGCTGATAAATAAACGATCGGTGCATAAGACATGAACAAGAAATGATCACGAATATTTTGCGAGAAGTTTTGCATCGTCTTCTCGTCCTTTTCGATGACATCCCACTTGTTCACAACAAATATCGATGCTTTTCCTGCTTCATGAGCATAACCAGCAATATGCTTGTCCTGCTCGATGATGCCTTCTTCACCGTTAATCAGCACTAGAACAACATCTGCGCGTTCAATCGCTTTCATCGCACGCATTACGCTGTACTTCTCTGTTGACTCATACACTTTGCCGCGTTTACGCATGCCGGCTGTATCAATGAGCACATAACGCTGCCCATCACGTTCGAAAGGTGTATCAATGGCGTCGCGAGTCGTACCTGCTACATTGCTTACAATTACGCGGTCTTCGCCAAGCAGTGCATTCACTAGAGATGATTTCCCTACGTTAGGACGGCCGATTAATGCAACACGGATGACATCCTCATCGTAGCCATCATCGGTTAGATCCGGAAGCAAAGCGACAGCAGCATCAAGCAAATCACCGATACCTAGTCCATGCGAGCCGGATATTGCGATTGGTTCACCAAAGCCAAGTCCATAAAACTCATAAACTTCATCCATGCGGCCATGATTATCAACTTTATTAACTGCAAGCACAACGGGCTTGCCCGAACGGAATAGCATTTGAGCAACTTCATCATCCGCATGCGTCAAGCCTGTTTTCGCATCCGCCATAAAGATAATTACATCTGCTTCTTCAATTGCGAGTTCAGCCTGCATACGCACAGATTTCATAATTTCATCTTCGCCATCGATTTCAATACCGCCAGTATCAATAATGCTGAACGGTTTTCCATTCCATTCTCCGGTGCCATAAAGCCTGTCACGAGTGACGCCCGGTTTATCCTCAACAATTGCTAGACGGTCGCCGATGACCCGATTAAAAATCGTGGATTTCCCCACATTCGGACGACCGACAATAGCGATAACGGGTCTTGCCATGTTTGTTTTCCACTCCTTCAAAAATACTCACGCTATCCATCATAGCAAAAAAGTGCGTTCTTGGCTAACTTTTCATATTATCGGTGATTGACCAGTATGATTGTACCGTTCTTTAAATCATGCGCACTCGCATCCAAAATCTTCTCGAGCAGAAACGAGGTTTCTTCCAATTTATCTACATTTTCTGCAATAAAAATCGGCGCTCCGCCACTAACCGCATCTGCATGAATGGATACCACAGCTAAGATTTCAGCCATTTTTCTCTGCCCCTTTCTTGTTCACAGATGCTTCTGTCGGCATGCGAACAGCAGATTCCAAAATCGGCACTCGCATGATAACTGCTTTCCCTTTATCTGCATCCAACTCCTGTGGCAATATAAATACAGCCAATCGTCCATCCTTCATATCCAACTTCGCCATAGGTATTAAAGCAGGCTCTCCATCATCGCGGTATACCCCTAAAATCGTAGCCAAATCGTAAAGAATAGCTTGCCGTTGACCAAGATTGCTTAAAGTAACTTTGCCATTTGAGTTGAAGGGAGTCAAAATAAACCCCATGCCACGCGATGCAATGATTTCTTGGTTGCTCTTCAAACCTACGTTCATAATATAAACGTTATCAACAAACAAATCCGGGCCATCCACTCGAACTTTTGCGGCTTGCACCTCAGCAATATGGGAGACAGCTTTGCCTGATTTCAGCTTCTCAACGATTAAGAGCGAGATAACTCCCGCTATCATCCCTACCCATATATTTACTAATATCCCAAATAGACTTGTAAGCAATGCCGTCATAATAACTAAGTAATTTCGCCCTTCAAAAACCATGGCGATTCCTTCAATATATGTCGAACCGCGTCCTACCAGCTCCATACTGTCGATTTTCGTCAACGTTTCGCGTTCCATTTTTCGCACATCTCTAAATTGCTGAGCAGCTAATGTAAGGAAAGTAATTGCAGTGTAATCTTTGTTAAACAGCGCCGGCACAGCAACAGCTCCTAATGCCGCTGCAATTACACCTAATGATATATGGATGATTCGTCCATGAGGATAGGTTGGATACTGGCGATAATCCGTTCTAAGCATGAGCAAGCGTGAGATCAGGCCAAAGGCAATCCCAAGGAGAACACCGACCAAATATTTGTTTTCAACGAGAAAATGCTGCATTAGGATGGACGTCCTCCCTTTATATGCCAAAGTATTACGCTGAGCTTGGAAAACACAAATCGAACCGATTTTAGCAGCAAACTGCAAATCATAGCTGTAGCCAGCGCAATCCAAAAACTGTCCCACCAAGCTAAATTGCCAATATGAGCGGTGTGTGCTCCAAATTGAAGGACAGTGTTAAACGTTTCGCCAAGTACCGCTCCCCAGACGATCATCCCAAATTGATGTTTTACATGCGAGGTAAACGCGCCGCAAAAAATTCCACAAAGCAAAGGAGCATCCCAGCTCGGATCAATCCAATGAAAAACGGGATCAAAGCTATACATTTTGCGGATGAACCCCCATATGACAGCAATCATTATTGTGCACAATATTAAGTACCCTAGATAACTCCAATCCTCGGCTTTCTTAAATGCGAGTATGCCTAACAGCAATAGAAGACAAACACTCATATGAAGCTCAACCTGAATATGGCCTTGTAACGGCTTCCACCAAAACGAAACACCCATCAGTGCGATTAACGCAATGCTAAGAAGCGACAACATACGACGGCTAATATCGGGAGCTATAAACGGCTTCCAGCCTGTCGTAATAAGGATAAACATAATAATCATAATCCAAATCGACATATATCCGGGATTCAACGTTATCTCACCTCTTGTACCCCCTATTATGCACCAAAAAAAAGGAGCTATTCCTGCGAGTTTTCGCAGAAATAGCTCCTTTTTGTAAATATAAGAAAGTATATCGTTTGCTTCTACTTATCTTACATTTCTCCGTCAAAGCTGCCTCAGCATCCAGAGGACGCTGAAGGCGTTTTTGATTGATATAAAATGATATTATTTAAGGTTTTTAAGCTTGTCGCCGAAACGCTCTGCAAGTGAGTAGCTCATGCTCTCATTGCTCAAGCTTACATTCGGGTTATCGATTTTCTCGATTTTTGGTGAACGTGGTGCACGATCAGGTCTAGCGCTAGGAGCTGGTTGCTCAGGCGCTTCTTCTGTTTCTTTGATGCTTAGGCTAACGCGTTTTTCAGCAGGGTTGAAGTCAAGAACTTTCGCTTGAACTTCTTGGCCTTCTTGAAGAACTTCGTTAGGTGTAGCAATGTGACGGTGTGCGATTTGCGAGATGTGAACAAGACCTTCAACGCCTGGAGCGATTTCAACGAAAGCACCGAATGGAACTAGGCGGCGAACAGTACCTGTTACGATATCGCCAATTGCAAATTGACCACCTGCAGAATCCCAAGGACCTGGTTGAGCGGCTTTCAAGCTAAGGCTAATTTTTCCAGCAGCTGGATCAACTTTAAGTACTTTAACCCGTACCGCTTGACCTTCAGAAACAACATCCTTCGGATGTGCAACATGCTGCCATGACAACTCGGATACGTGAACAAGGCCGTCAATGCCACCGATATCAACAAAAGCTCCGAACGGTGTAAGACGTTGAACCGTACCATCAAGTTCTTGACCTACTTCAAGCGCAGCAATAACTTGCTTTTTGCTTGATTCGAATTCAGCGTCAAGCACTTCTTTTTGAGACAAGATCACTTTGTTGTTCTCACGATCGATTTCTTTGATCTTAACGCGAAGCGTACGACCTTTGTAACCTGCGAAATCTTCAACGAAATGACGCTCAACCATTGATGCTGGAATAAATCCGCGAACGCCTACGTCAGCAACAAGGCCGCCTTTTACAACGTCAGCTACAGCAACTTCAAATACTTCGCCGCTCTCAAAACGTTTTTCAAGAACATCCCATGCTTTTTCGCCGTCAACTTGACGTTTTGAAAGCACCAGCTTTTCTTTCTCGTCGTCGATGCTTACAACTTTAAGCTCAACCTCTTGACCGATTTGAACAGCATCCGCTGCGTTTTCAATCTGCACTGCAGAAAGCTCACGAACCGGAATAACACCGTCATATTTATATCCAAGGCTTACATAAGCTTGGTTATCTTCGATTTTGACGATCGTACCTTTAACGGAATCGCCTTTTTTCAAAGACACGAAATTATCCAAAGCGTCTTGGCTTACTTCTTCCGCCACGGATTCTTGCACATTAGTTTCTTCTGACATTGAAATAACCTCCTCAGTTCTAACCACAACTTTATTTAAATCCGCAATCGCCTAGAGCGAAAGCAGCATTTAAAACATAACTTAACGATTGTTTGCAGCTAACTCGCGAATGCGAGCCATAATGGCGTCTGTTACTTGCTCAAGCATATCGGGCGATGATTCTTCAATAATTGCAGTAAGATCAATAGGCTTGCCGTAACAAACGATTATTTTGCTGAATGGTCTATATTTACCGACAATGGCAACAGGAACGACTGCTGCGCCGCTGCGAACAGCAATCATGGCTGCGCCCTTCTTGGCTGCTCCAGACTGATTATTGCGAGAGCCCTCCGGGAAAATACCCATGACATTGCCTTCTTTCAGCAACGTGATCGCAGACTTGATAGCGTCCTTGCTCACACCGCCGCGTTTGACTGGAAACGCGCCAAACGAACGAATAAGAGGCCCAAATACGGGAACTTTAAATAATTCCTCTTTCGCCATAAAATAAACCTTGCGTTTCACCTTGACTCCAACCGTAGGCGGATCAAAGTTACTCAAATGATTTGAAGCGAGAACAACTGGTCCGTCGGCTGGAATATTTTCCGTGCCTCTAGCTTCTAATCGAAATAACACCGTGTAAATAACACGCAGGAGAAACCTAAAAATAAGATATGACATAGTTTACTTCGCCTCCGCCAATTTGGTTCGGCTTAATTTCACAATTGCATGAATGACTTCATCAATTGTCATGGCGGTGCTGTCGAGTACAATAGCATCCTCCGCACATATGAGCGGTGAGATGTCACGTTGCTCGTCCAAACGATCTCGTTCAGCGATCTCCGCTTCCAATTGGGCAAGCGAAATGGTTTGAGTGTCCACTATTTCACGGAAACGGCGAAGTGCCCGTTCCTTAACGGATGCAGTCAGAAAAATTTTCAGTTCCGCATTTGGCAGCACATGTGAACCAATATCACGGCCATCCATTACGACGCCTTTACGCTCTGCAAGCTTACGCTGCAAGTCGCCAAGAACTTCACGTACCGTTTCATTCGCAGCAATATGAGACACTTGAAGCGTCACTTCGCGCGAGCGAATCAATGCGGTTACATTTTCACCATTCACAAATACCGACTGGCCATGTTCACCAGGTTCAAGCTCAATCTCTAATGCTTTTACTAGTTCAGCAAGTTTGGCTGACTGGTCCACCTTTACTTCTGCTCGCTGGGCGCTTAGTGTTACTGCGCGATACATAGAGCCTGTATCGATATACACATAGCCAAGCTGCTCGGCGACTTTCCGTGCAACCGTGCTCTTGCCCGCGCCTGCCGGCCCGTCAATTGCAATGTTCATACGGTCGCTGTCACCTTCGTGATGCACCACCTAAGGTCAACCCCCTTTTAGTAGAGACGGCTGGCCGAATGCATGTAAGAATGCGACGCAAACCTCTCAAGAAAAAAGCAGGCTTTGCCTGCGAACGTGAAAATTATACCACACTATATACGCAGATGCAAAAGCTGAGCGTCAGTTCATATGGGTTCCTTCCCACTGATCTACACCCGTCAGCCAATATCTAACCGTATCATTTTGCAATGCTGCTTGTGAGCATACGAGTAAAATAACGAGCGTAATGATGATTTTCTTCAATACGCTGCTTACTTCATCCGTTAGTTTAATCATTTTTTTGCGGTTTGTTTTTTTATGTAACAAATTTCGTGTCATATGAATAACCCCTCCCTCTTTCTGGGTAGTTTTCCATATTAAACGAATGTTATTCAACGATTGCGATATTCCAGCTGCTTCTCAAAGCAGTACCTGATAACCTTTTGCCGCTCTGAATCATTGATGCTCACATATTTAATCATAGCCTGCTTCCTTCCGGATTCAAGCTGGACAACACGTACGACTTCCCCACGGAAAAAAGCATGTTCAATGGTCCCGTTCTTAAATGGAACTAGCAACCAGCACTCTAGTACTTGTTCAGGTGCGATCTGCCATTTCCCATCACAAATAAAGGAGATTCCTCCACCGCCAACATCATCGGTTTCACATACAAACCGGATGTTGCTTGACATTTTAACAGCAATCTCAAGTTCAGCAGATACGCGCAAGAAGCTGCGTCTTTGAACTTTAGTAATGCGATCCAGTTCAGGCCTGCGAATTTTTATGAGTTTAACAACGCCATCCTCTTTGAATCCAAGGACATGTGAATCGAAATAATTTTTTATGCCATCCTCTGATACAAAATAAACAGAAAGCTCATCTCCTAAAAAAAGGCGCTTGTACCTTCCTGATTTCTCGCTGATTGGAATTTCTATTAGTAAACCGTCCTCTTGCTCATCGGCAATACGGGACTTGTATTCAATCGCTGCTTCCTCTTCGTCTGACGATGCGATCTGATAGTAAAGCATTTGGTTCACTTTTGGCAACAAATTGACTCCCCCCATTTACATGTCATTATAACACGTCGATTTGAGGGGAGCCATATCGTTATTTGTCAGAAGCTGCCTTAGAATCTGCGTGAGACATTTCCTCAATCGATTCTTCCGTGCCGGTTTCTGCATTGATATATACGCGATAAATCGAACCGTTCATTTGCCCCGTATATTCATAGCAAAGAGCCTCTTTGCCTAAATCGTTGAAGATGATCGCCATTTGCTCTGTTTGCACCTTCATCTCCGGATTTAGCGCTTTCCTTGCCTCAGCTTTTGTAATCTTTGGACTAGGGATCTTGCGAGTGTGATGTTGATACACATAATCATTAGCTTGCAAGCCTACCGTCTGCCCTTTATCAAGAGCAACCTTCAAGGTCAATTTATCAGGGTAAATAAGAACCCCGTTCTGCGTGCCTACATAAGTAAATGCACCTGTGTTTTGATATTTGTCGTAGCTAATAGCTTTCATATCCTTAAATCCGTGTTTCTTCAAGAAGGAATCAGCCGATGCTTTTGCCTCTTCAAAAGTCACTTTCGCTTCTCCAATATCACGCGAATTCAAAAAATAGAGAAGCTGGCCGCCTTTTTCAGTAAAATCCATTTGAAGCGTACTGTCCTTGCCTTCTTTAACCGTTGCTGAGAACGAAGCATATTCAGTTCCCTTCGCATTTTCAACAACACGGATGTCAGCATTAGGAACATCAGTAAACTTAGCCGCTTCTTTTTTAATTTCTTCAGCGGTCACCATGTTTCCGCCAAGCATTTTAATCGTACGCTTCTGATACATGCTGCTAACAGAAGGGCCCCAATTGATTTCTGGATATTCACTTACCTTCTTGTCTACCGATCTAAAGCCGTCAATGATAATGTTAGGGTCACTTGCGTTTTTGGCAGCTGCGATTTCAGCGTCCATCCAGCGCAGACGGTTGTTCAGCACATCCTTCTGCATCTTTGACAAATCCTTCGATATTTCCTGTGAATTCGTATAGAGCGTCTTAAGCGTCTTGAATTCATCAGGCGAAAGCGGCTGCTTCGTCAAGTCGCGAACAGATGTCTTATATGCAAAGTTTGCAATGCGCGACAGGAAGTCTTCTGCTTCATTGAAAGGAAGCATTGATACAGGAAGCTGGTTGATCTCATTTTGCGCTTGGCTCGTTAAACGCCATACATTGACAAGCCCTTTGCGATGAAAGGCTTGTGAGGTGGAGTTAACAGCTAGCGTGTTGCCTAATTGCTGATGGAGCTGCTCAACATGGCTAGTCAAATCGTGGAACGCTCGTTGATATTGGTTTTCAGCCTTTATCAAAACTGCGTTTTTCTCTTGTTGCTCTTGATAACCCCAGTAGGCAGCGCCGATAAACAGCACTGTCATAATGGGAAATAGAATTGAACTGAGTCGACGGTACATAATACAAAAGCTCCTTTCTTGTGCAAAACCTGGTTTTAGTTTGGTTTGCCCAAGGGAGCTTTATGCATCCATCTATTTATTTGTCATTGCTGCATGTATTTCCCTAAAATACGCTATGCTCTTCAATTTCCAGATCATTTGCATTGTTGCAAATGCACTGCTTAAAGCCAGTATCAATCGAATCTTTTTCTCTTCGTCCGCGAAGCACAAATTTTTCTCCGCATAGATTGCATCTAATCGTTACCTTTATTCTTGCAGCCTCCATAAGCCCCTCCTTAGCCATTATTCGAACGCCATCATTTCAGGCATTACAATATAATGTAAGTATGGACGGATCGACTACAGTTTAATCTCATCTTCACGGACCATAAATCGAAAGGGCGACCGTGCATTCGCATGACTCATTTTGCGCAAGCCCCATATCCAAAGCACGATCATAAACGGAATAATAAAATACATCCAATTTGTGCGCAACGTAATCATGATCCAATCGTAAGTACCATGTAGAAGCACTGGCAGCAAAAGTGAAATGCCTAAGAAATAGACGGTTTTGTTTTTTGGAGCAAACTTCGCTTTCCCTAAATAATAGCCCATCATTATGCCGAACAAGGCATGGCCAGAAACGGGAAGCAGCGCCCTCACGAGAAGCGTGCCGAACGTTGCAGGCGAGTAAATGGCATACAAGACATTTTCTAAGGTTGCGAAGCCAAGCGAAATGGCTGATGCATAAACGATTCCGTCATAAGGCTCGTCAAATTCGGTATGGTTGTAAATGACATGATACAGTACGAACCATTTTACGAACTCTTCTACGCCTGCGGATTCGCCAAAGGCAAATATGAGCGAGTGATCGCCAAGCCAAAGCTGAAGTCCCCGCTGAATAACCATGATCGGTACAACGACAAGAATGCCTAGCACAAACATTCTTGCTACCATGTGGATAGGCTCCGCTTCATAACGATCTCTCAAATATAAATAAGTAAGCAGCGAAACGCCTGGCGCAACAGCCGCAGTCAAAACGGAAAACAACAGCATTCTTCCCCTACTTTCTTACACCCAGCCACGATAGCGTACAGCTTCAGCCATTTTGCGAACACCGGCCATATAAGCTGCAAGACGCATATCGACCTTACGGGTGCGGTGTATTTCATACACTTGGTTGAAGCCCCTTATCATCATAAGCTTCAGCTTATCATCCACTTCTTGTTCATCCCAATAATAGCCTTGATTATTTTGCACCCATTCAAAATAGGACACGATGACGCCACCGCTGCTCGCGAGCACATCCGGAATAAGCAAAATGCCTTTGTCCGACAGGATTCGCGTAGCTTCCAGCGTCGTTGGGCCATTCGCTGCTTCTACTACGATGGTTGCTTTAATGAGATGGGCATTTTGTTCCGTTATTTGATTCTCGATTGCCGCAGGCACAAGCACATCACAATCGAGCTCGAGCAGCTCAGCATTCGTAATTGTGTTCGTAAACAAGTTCGTTACATTGCCAAAGGAATCTCGACGATCGAGCAAATATTCGATATCGAGTCCTTCTTTATTATACAACGCCGCGTTCACATCGGAAATACCTATCACGCGCGCACCGGCCTCATGCATGAATTTGGCAAGATAACTTCCAGCATTACCAAAGCCTTGAATGACGATTCGCGCATCCTTTATGTCTATATTTTTCATGTTCAAAGCCTCATGGATCATCATAACGACCCCTCTGGCTGTAGCTGTCTCTCTTCCTTTGGACCCGCCAAGCACAAGCGGCTTCCCTGTTATAAAGCCTGGAGAATCAAATTCACGAATGCGGCTATACTCGTCCATCATCCAAGCCATAATCTGTGAATTAGTCATCACATCAGGCGCAGGAATATCTTTGCTTGGTCCTACGATTTGGCTGATGGCCCGCACATACCCTCGGCTTAAATTCTCAATTTCTCGGAAAGACATCGTTCTTGGATCGCAAATAACGCCGCCTTTACCACCGCCATAGGGCAGATCAGCAATTCCACATTTTAGACTCATCCAAATGGACAACGCCTTAACCTCGTTTTCAGTGACGGCTGGATGAAAACGCACACCGCCTTTTGTAGGTCCTACCGCATCATTATGCTGTGCTCGATACCCCGTAAACACTTTTGTTTTGCCATCATCCATCCGAACTGGAATACGGACGGTCAGAAGCCTCATGGGCTCCTTCAATAAATCAATCATATCCTGATCATAGCCAAGCCTGCGCAGCGCTTCTTCAATAACAATCTGAGTAGAATGCAACACATCGTTTGCTTCTTTATCACTCATTCCAATCACCGCCTTTGTCTACATCTAATATGAGCGCCTTTTCCTTCGTATATTCCATTATTATGTCATGCTACATGCAAGAAGAGCATCGTACAGACAAAATCAGCCTGCAGATGCTCTATCCGTGTACATTTGATTAAAAACTAAAATGATTACATATTTCCCTTACCGCTGTTTCGGGTATAATCACTTTTCCGTACTCTTCCAGCATGGCGTAGGTTACCGAAGTTGCTTCACCATACTCAGCGAGCAATGCAATAACAGCGTTATGCCTGGAAGCCTCGATAAGAGCAGGTTCCAGCGCTAATATATATTTGCCATGATAGGAGTACAAACGTCCGTCTTCCGTAAGCGTAGAGCTTAGCAATTGCTTGCAAACCGATATGACATCCTCAAAATCGCGGAAAGAGTACATCACAATATCGCTTTGCTCAAGCGTCACTTCCATCTCGTATATTTCGTCTTCCGTGTCGTCATCTTCAGTTGGCCTATCGCCTGCATGACTGTTCATTTTGCCACGGGTGACAATCACTACCATACCTTGAGCGGGGAGGGCAAACACTTCGACCGCTAATGGGCCGCTGGCATCGAATCCAAGTTCACTATATGCTTGATCCATCATTTCACTGAATAGTTCGTGTACTTTTGGAATTTCGCGCCACATGTCGTCCTTCTGGATCCCCCGTTCCAGCAGGTCGTCGAACGTCAGGAAAATCCGAATCTTATCCTGGCTCAGTCGTTCGATTTTCATGACAGGATCCTCCTCTGCAGCATCTGTTGTAATAGCGTATGAATTTCTAAGTAAGATGTGATCAAATTGACCAAATCATGCTATGTAACTACTTTATCATGTCTTTTCACTGATTGCACTAATAATGAACGAAAAAAAGAATCGTTTGATCGCATCGCATTTCTGCTTTGCGTCCCTACGATTCTGCATGCTTGCTGCTTTACTTAGTGGGAAAAGGCTGACGATTCCGCTTTGATCTTGTCCGCTTCCTTCTTCAATGAGGGATCGCTGTTTACGATAGCCTCAATTTGTCCCCAAGCGGCTTCGGATTTTACGGCGGTATCGTCTGAATGCTTTGGGGAAAGCGCAGACGCATTTTCCTTGACAGATTTACTCATCATTTTCGCAACAGAATTGCGTGCAACATTGGAACAAACGTCAGAAAACGCATGTGCTGCCCATGATACTGCTCCAGGCTTTCTGCGCGAGAGATATACCGTTGCTGCTGCGCCAATTATTCCACCGACTAAAAAGCCACTTAACCTCATGATCTCGAACACCTCTTTCCTAATTCATCTTGCGTATTCAGTTGTTAGTTTGACCGACAATCAGAAGCACCATTCCATATAAAATAAGGAAATCATCCTTATCCTTCTATTAGGCAAATATGATACAATGATGTCGTTTCAGCAGCATTTACATCAAAATAATGGAGGGCAAGCATCATGAAGCGTTACCTGCCTATAATCATTCTGCTTCTCGGGTCGCTTCTAACGGCCTGCAGTGCGCAGCAGCAAAACGAGAGCCTGCAGTCTTCAACTGAAGCCACTGAGACAGCAGCCGTACCCGAGACTTCACAAAGCTCAAACAATGCAATAAACGATGATACAGTCGTAACGAGTGAGGAACCTACGCCAACCGCTTCGAGTGAGCAGGAAACCGGCATAACAGCACTATATCGAATGAGCGAAGCCTATCGCTTCGTACCGATTGAGGAGAATACATCAAGCAAGGTTGTTTTGCTTACTTTCGATGATGGGCCAAAAGACGAAACCGTCTTAACCAGCATGCTCGATACCCTTGATAAACATAAGGCTAAAGCGATTTTTTTCGTAAATGGTTATCGGGTGAAAAAAAATCCCAATTTGTTGAAGCTCATTGATGAACGCGGACAAACAATCGGCAACCACTCTTGGGATCATAATGATTTAAAAAAAGAAGCTAAAGAAGTCGTTGAACAGCAAATCGGCGATGTTCAAACAGATGTCGAAGCTTTAATAGATAAAAAACCATTGTTTTTCCGCCCTCCGTACGGCTCTGGCGGTGATACGGTCAAGGAAATTGCAAAAAACCACGGCATGCTTTACATGACGTGGTCAAATGGTTCCCTTGATTGGGATAAAACGGCTAAAAACAAGCCTGAGGTTGTCATTAAAAATGTGCTGGAGCAGCTGCATCCCGGCGCCAACATACTTATGCATGAACTGCAGTGGACTGCCGATGCTCTTGATGAGTTGCTCACCTCACTTGAAAACAAAGGCTACGGATTCATTGATCCAGCCACCATTGAGGTCACTCGCTAAATTTTAAGCCATACCAAAAAAGTCCACCAACTAAACTTACAAACAATAGGAACAATAAATTGTAATAAAACTTTGTAACCTTATTCATTTGTGTAGGATGTTTCTTTCGCCGAGGCGGCAGAGCTTCTCCCTGATTGGAATCCGTTCCGATGATGGACGGCTCTGCCGTCTCTTCATGCTGTGCTGAAGCTCTCGAATTTCCAAACTTTTCTTTCCTGCTCATGACTCCCTCCTGAATCTTATAATTAAACCCATGATGAAATCGATCAAAAAGTGTGCAATAATCGGTGCCCAAATCGTACCTGATTCCATATAAATCCAGCCTAAGCCATAACTAATCGAAAATACGAGTCCGGTGGGAATCCAATGTTTTAAATACCTTACATGAATAGTAGCAAAAATTATGCTTGTCCAATAGGGACCTATGGCATGCTGAATCGCCCCGCGAAAGAGCAATTCCTCACAAATAGCTACAACTAAGGAAATAACTGCAATATGCCAAACCTTCCGCGTCCGAAAAATACGATCATTTACTCCGCCATCATCGCTTGCTTCTTCTGGAACAAAGCGCGAAATAAGCAGGTCGACTATGATAACTGCTGCTGCCAAGCCTGCACCCCAAAAAACAAAAACAAGCTCCTTTGGAGGCGTAAATAAAGCAATCACATTTTGATGCTGAAATAAAACCCATATTAAACCGATAATAAAAGTAAATGCTTGCGTAGCATATAAATTGATTAACAGCATGCGGTCATCAAGCTCATCAACGGACACCTTTCGAATGCGAATATTGCGAATATCAAATTTCTTCATAGCTTCCCGCCTGTCTGGAACGTTCATATTTTCTTTTTCGACCTTTTCACCTATACTGGTAGAACAAATCGACAGAATTATTTTTTTACATAGAAGGAGATAGAGATAGAGATGGAAAAAAAATTAACGACAACCGCAATGTTATTCAGTGTTGGATTTGTATTTCTACTTATTTGTACCGTTGGAGCCTTTTTCTATGGCATTCAAATTGGCACTGAAAAGACTAAAGCCCGCTATGTGAATGAAGCAGATGACGCAAAAACAACAACCGCTTCAGCAACCCCTTACCAGCAACAAGACTTGGTATCGTTCTATCATACTGTATTTCTTCCTTATCGTGAATTTCAAAACGAATGGTTCGCAGCTATGAACAAATTATCGCAAGGAAAGTCATTTGAAGCAACTTCTATGTTTAAAGATTTGGCAAGACTTGCTAGCGCCAAAGCAGATGAAGCAAGCTCGATTGATATGCAAAAATCTCCACTGCTCGGAGAAGCTCAGGTTAGTTACATACGAAGTCTTAAACTATTTAATGAAGCTGCTGTCAACGCAGCGGCTAGTGCAAAGAAATTATCCTTTAATGAATTAATGAAAAATGTCGAACAAGATAAAACCTATCTCTCTGCCGCTCAATTTGCACTAAACGCTCAGCAGCAATATTACTCCGCTATGCTGAAATGGTCAGCAACGGTAGATCTTGATATTCCTTCAGAATACAAGGCTCCAGCTCTGCTGGAACTGTCAGCATGGAAAAACTTTAACATTACGATAAAAAACAAAGTAATGGCTGATCAGCTAATGACTCGCAAAAAACTTACTGCCTATTATCCGCAGGATTTAACAAGTCGAGTAGATGAGCTTGTCCAATCTGGACAAGCAACCAAGTTAAAATTGCATTCCGTATCTGCTGTTGTTGATTTACTGATTAATACGGAAGCCGTTCGTTCAGGTGACTTCAATGAGAGCAAATCAAGGCTTTATCAACAGGCACTTCTACCGCAGCTGCCTTTTTTCTACCCTGAAACAAATTAAATTTCAGTTCCTTTGTTAATCATATTGAAACCCTTGTAAAGAGGCTATAGCCGCCATCCCACCGGTAACGTTGTGAAGGCTGCTGTAGCCTTTTTCTTCTAAGTAATTGCAAACCGCTACACTTCGTACGCCATGTGCGCAGATGATATAGATAGGCAGCGTGTCGTCAAGCTCATTCAGTCGCACAGGAATCGTGTTCATTGGAATTAATTTTGATGTCTCCAAATGATAAAACTCCCATTCAAACTCTTCTCTTACATCTATGATTTGACTTGCTTCTACTTGTCCATTCCCTAGCAGTTCAAGCAAAAATTGCGGTGTCACATCCTGCCATTTCGTCATGAATAAAGACCTCCAATGTCGTAAATTGTTGCTAATGATGCTTGAATCATAACGAAATTTTCACAATTCAGCAAGTTTGAGGATTGCTTTTGTCCACCACATTGCTTTAAAATAGAAAAGTCTAAGTTCGATGATCAAACTCTCGACCCGCTGCTGCACAACGGTGCCGGGTAGAGGGTTTTTCTGTTCATATTAAGCGAAGCCTAATAGCTTCGCCCCATTTTAGGAGGCATACTTCACATGTTTAAAGTGTTAGTTTCCGATCCAATCAGCGATTTGGGCATTCAGCAGCTTGTTGATGCGTCAGATGTCGCAGTCGACAAAAAACCTGGACTCAGCGAAGACGAATTAGTTGCAATTATTGGTGAATACGATGCGTTGCTAGTACGCAGCCAAACCCGCGTAACAGCAAAAATTATGGAAGCTGGCAAACAGCTTAAAGTAGTTGGCCGTGCAGGTGTTGGCGTCGATAATATTGACCTAGACGCAGCAACTCAGCGCGGTATCATTGTAATCAATGCACCAGACGGCAACACCATTACAACTTGTGAGCATACATTTGCTATGATGATGGCGGTAGCCCGTCATATTCCACAAGCGTACATGAAAACCGTTAATGGAACATGGGACCGCAAATCCTTCCTAGGCGTTGAGCTTCGCGGCAAAACACTAGGCGTACTCGGTATGGGACGTATCGGCAGCGAAGTTGCCAAACGCGCAAAAGCCTTCGGCATGGATATTTTGGGTTATGACCCGTTTATGACAGAAGAAAGAGCAACAAAAATCGGCGTGAAGCTTGCTAGCGTGGATGAAATTGTTAGAGGTGCAGATTTTATGACTGTACATACACCTTTAACGCCTGAAACTCGCCATATGATCGGCAGAGCTCAATTTGAAGTGATGAAGCCCGGCATGCGAATTATAAACTGCGCGCGCGGCGGCATCATCGATGAGATTGCTTTGGTTGATGCAGTGGATGCTGGTATTGTCGCTGGCGCCGCATTCGACGTATTCGAAGTGGAGCCTCCTGCTAATGACCATCCTTTCTTGACACATCCAAAAATTATCGTAACTCCGCATCTTGGCGCTTCGACTGTTGAAGCACAAGAAAACGTTGCGATTGACGTTTCGGAGCAAGTGCTTCATATTCTCCGCAGCGAGCCATTTATCAATGCGGTTAACATGCCTCCGATTCCGGCAAACCTGCAAAGCATTCTTCAGCCATACTTTACACTTGGCGAGAAGCTTGGCAACTTTATTGCACAATCGACTGAAGGTGCAGTTACCGAAATCGTTGTTGGTTATGCTGGAGAGCTCGCAGAGGTTGATACGCAGCCACTTACTCGTTATATCGTTCGCGGCGTTCTAGCGCATCACCTTGGCGCAGAGCAGGTTAATGTGGTTAACTCCCTTCACCTTGCGAAGGTGCGCGATGTAAACATCGTCGTTCAAAAATCGCATGCTTCGAAAGACTTTACGAACCTGGTAACCGTGTCCCTCCGTACGAAAAAAGAAGAACGTATTGTTTCCGGCACATTGCTCACTGGATACGGACCTCGTATTGTCCAAATCGACAAATTCCCAGTTGATGTGACGCCTGAAGGAAACCTAATCCTAATCTCGCATAACGATAAGCCTGGTATTATCGGACGAGTTGGAACGCTTCTGGGCAACAATGACGTTAACATTGCAACGATGCAAGTAGGTCGTCAGCTTGTTGGCGGCTCCGCAATCATGGTTCTGCGTGTGGATAAAGCGACACCTAAGGAAGTGCTTGAGCAGCTAACAAGCATGCCTGAGCTAAACACAGCGAAAGAAATTACACTTTTTTAAATAAATTTGTTTACTATATAGGAGAAGAGCCTGCCGATTCATTCGGCAGGCTCTTCTTTTGTTTCACGAACAACAAGAATTATCTTCTGCTTTCTACAAAAAAAGCGCCCCCAGCAGGAGCGCTTTGACAACTATTGATGAGCTTCGACAGGAAGTAAGATTGTAAACGATGTGCCTGTGCCCGCACTGCTTTCGACTACAATTCGACCCTGATGAAGATCGATCAGATTTTTTACGATGGCAAGTCCAAGTCCTGTTCCACTTGATGAGCCGCGTTTACGCGCTTTATCCGCCTTATAGAAGCGTTCGAAAATAAAAGGCACATCCTCGGTTGGAATCCCTTGCCCCTCGTCTCTGACGCGAAGCTCCACATACTGTCTTCCGTTTACGTTTGCATGCTGACCTGAAATAGTAATCGACTTGCCCGATGGCGTATGCCGCAATGCGTTATCAAGGAGGTTAGTCAATACTTGCTCCAATCTATCCTCATCTGCTTCCTTTACAAGCAGCGACTCATTGGGCAGATCCGCGACCAACCTCACCTCGCGTTCCTTCGCATACACCTGGAATTTCCGATGTACCCGCTTCAAGACATGAGCGAGATCTGTCTCTTGGAAGTTCATATCGACGTGGCCGGCTTCCATTCTAGCGATATCCAGAAAATCATTTACGAGTCTGCCCATTCGCAGCGACTCGTCATAAATGACTTGAACGAGCTCCTTGCGATCTTCCTCCGACACGACAATATCATCAAGCAAAGCTTCACTATAGCCTTGCAGCATCGATAGCGGCGTCCTGATTTCATGTGAGATGTTAGCTACAAAATCTCGTCTCAGCTTCTCAAGCTTATGCTCCTCCGTTACGTTACGGATAACGGCAACAGCCCCGCGAATAACATCCTTCGACTGCAGCGGAGCCATTACAACTGACCACACGCTGCTTAGAACATGAACCTTATCGGTAACATCCCTGCCCTCTTCCATCACTCTTTGAAACAACTCGCGGAGCGGCATTGGAACCTCGGAATATGCAGTCGGGCTCTCGGACTCATCCTCTTGCCAGACAAGCTCTACCCCTGACCACTGATTGATTAGCAAATGACCAACTGGATTCGTAAGTATGACTTTACCTTCCGCGTCGAAGGTAATGACTGAATCCCCCATACTTCGCAAAATGCTCGCAAGATGGTTTTTCTCATGATTGATGTCATGAATCAGCTTATTCAGCTGCTCCGTCATATGGTTAAACGTATCCGCAAGTTCGCCGATCTCATCACTGGAGCGTATATGAACTCGGGTTGTATAATTCCCTTGAGAAATCGATACCGCTGCATCCTTTAGTTGAAGCAGCGGCTGTTGAATTTTTTTGGATAAGAAGAAAGCAAAAAATGTTGATAACAAAAATCCGACAATCGCTGTTACAACAAAAAGCACTTTCACCTGATGCGTATTGTTTTCTTTAAACCAGATGTCAACATATTGAAGTAAAAATACGCCAACGATAAGCAATACGACAGCAACAAGCAGCATGATTGTCGCCCAGAGCTTTCCAACTACACTGCGGTACAACTTGCCAATCGAACGATGCCACAAGCTCATTTACTTAGGTACCTCTAGCTTATAGCCGACTCCCCAAACGGTAGTAATCATAGATGCCGCATCAGGAGACACTTTATTCAATTTCTCGCGCAATCGTTTTACATGGGTGTCGACAGTCCGCAAGTCACCGAAAAACTCATAGTTCCATACATCCTTCAAAAGCTCTTCACGAGAGAACACTTTATCAGGCGAAACTGCCAAGTAATGCAGCAGCTCATATTCTTTAGGCGTTAAGCTTACCTCTTGTCCACCGGCCGTTACACGGTGAGCATCATGCTCAATAACCAAATGAGGGAATACGATGTTGTTGCTTGAATTAATTTCTTTTGTTAAGAACGCAGTAGCCGAGGATCGTCTCAAGATAGCCTTCACTCGGTAGATAACCTCGCGTGGACTAAAAGGCTTGACGACATAATCGTCCGCGCCAACCTCAAAGCCCTGCACACGGTTCATTTCTTCACCTTTAGCCGTTAGCATAATGACAGGAGTAGCCTTCACTTGACGCAGACGGGAGCACACTTCTACGCCGTCGATTCCTGGCAGCATCACATCAAGCAGAATGAGCGCGTAATCCGTATTTGAAGCTAATCTTAGGGCAGTTTCTCCGTCTTCTGCCTCGTCGATTGTGTAGCCTTCCTTCTCTAAATACATTTTGAGCAAGCGACGGATCCGTTCTTCATCATCTACGACCAATATACGGCTTGAATAATCAGACATAGGGCAATTCTCCTCTCAATCTAAGTTCTAAACACCAGAATAGGAATGCAAACCTGCAATGACGAGGTTAACCCCAACGAGCGTAAATAGTACAACCACAAAGCCGATTACAGCGAGCCATGCAGAAGGTTTTCCCTGCCAGCCGCGCGATAAACGGAAATGCAAATACGCACTATAGTACAACCATGTAATTAAAGCCCAAACCTCTTTCGGGTCCCAGCCCCAGAAACGGCCCCATGCAATATTGGCCCATATCATTGCGAATATTAATGCACCGAGTGTAAAGATCGGAAATCCAATTGCGATGGATCTGTAGCTGATTTCATCCAAATCTTCTGGATCTACACCATCCATAACAGGATGTATGACCGCTCCAAGCGGCTTTCTGAATACTAAGCGCAGCAAGCCATAAAGCAAGGAGCCTGCAATAATCGTCCATATAACGGTATTAAACTTGCGTCCTGAATTTGCGCCTTCCATCCAAGATGGTGCTTCGAATAATGGCTTGCTCATGCCGAGGAATGATTCATATTCGACCACCTGGCTGTTATAAGGTTTAACAATTGGCGGCAGTGTATAATTTACTGTCTCCGAAGTTGTCGACTCTATTCCCTTGGCATCAATAGTAGATGTTTCTTGAATAAATTTCGCTTCATAGCCCATTCCGCGGAACGCGAATACAGCGACGATAAAACCTACAATTAGAATAATCGTATATAAAGAGAACTCGACCCAGAACTGCGATCTTTTTGCTTCTTTTGTTTTGCTTTTGAAATCAACCACTCTTAGCAAATACATGAGGCCGGCAGCAAAACCAACGGCAAAAAATGCTTCGCCTAGAGCGGCTGTCGTTACATGTACTTTTAGCCAGTAGTTGTTTAGAGCCGGTATTAGCGGCTGTACCTCTTGCGGAAACACAGATGCATAAGCAACAATAATTACCGTTAACGGCAATGAGAACATGCCCAGCAGCGGTTTTCTGTAAATACTGAAGACAATCGTAAATGCAATCATGATTGCCATTCCAAGGAAAGTCATGAATTCATACATATTGCTCGTTGGAATTTGGCCGCTTCCAGCCCATCTTGTAAAGAAGAAGGTCAAATGCGATGCAAGTCCAAGACTCGAAGTAATGAATGCAATTCGTCCCCAACGCTTCTCATGCTGCAAAGGATCACGATTGCTCCATTTCTTACCCGCAATGGCAATGACATAAAACATAAATGCGAAGCAATACAGGAAAAATGCGACAATAAATGCGTCGCTGCTAAAATCGACTAAGCTCACGCGTTGTTCCCTCCGTTATCTAGCGACTTCGGATCTACGGTTATCCCTATTTTTTTAAGGGCTCCCGCTACATCTGAGCGCATACCGTACCAGTTTTTATTCGTATGAGCGCCCAATGAAAGCTCTCCATTGTCCACTCGCAGCCAAATTCGGCGGTGCTGCCAATAGGACCCCATCAGCAAGCCGAGCATGGAGAACACTGCACCTACCCAAACATATGGCAGTGCCTTATCCATCCTTACGTTCAAGTAAGTGGATGCTTCAGAGAAATCTACATTTTCCATGCCGTCCACTCGAATTTCTATCTTATCCGCGATACCGTGATTAATGGCATCCTGCGAAAATTTAACTTTATCCTTTTGCATTGGGAAATACATATACGGCTCACCTTTTGGATCAAGTCCTGGACCTTTAACCGTGTATACGAACGCCGGAGCAATTGGATCACGTGACAAAGTCGTTGGCTCGCCATTGTCGCCAATTGCAAATTCCATGTAATTCGCATATAAATCAAGGGTGTATGGCCCGAGCTTATGCTGCAGCGCTGAATCCTTCATTGGAAGGTCGAACGGACCATATTTCTCTCCCGTCGCTTTATCTATGAGAATTGGATGCACAGCGTTCAATCGAGGCGTTGTATCATAATCAAATTGATACAGCTTTAATCCTTTGTACTTAAGCGGCTCGTTGACAATAATATTATGCCGCTCTACTTCTTTAAGCTCTGGTTTCTTTGTTTGGTCACTGCAGTTGCTAACGCATTCATAAAGAACCGCTTTTGTCTCAAAAAGCTTCGCACGGGTTATTCCTTTAAGCTTGTCCGGCAATTCCTCGTCTTTATAATACTCTACAGTAAACTTTTCGTTTTTAACATAATAATTCGTATTCGCTATTTGGACCGTATCCCCATCAGGGACCATTATGTAGCTATCCATTTGCCAGCTCGGAATGCTTCTTGCCAATATGGCTAATAGAAACAAGATAAGGCCGATGTGATTGATGTAGGGTCCCCAGCGGCTAAAACGATTTTTCTCCGCAAGCAGCGCAGAGCCATCTCGATGAATGCGATAACCTTTGCGCTTCAGCTGCATGCCGAAATTTTCAACCCATTTTTCCTCATCGCCTTCAATCTGATATTTAAATACCGTCTTCTGACGATGAATAAACTGCAGATGCTTGCGAATTTGCTGCTTGCTGAGAGCCCGATAAAGCGGGAGCACACGATCCAAGCTGCAAATAACGAGTGAGGTGCCAATCATCACAAGCAAGCCAATGAACCACCAGGATTCGTACGTATGCGATAATCCTAGCAAATAATACATTTTGCCAAGAAATCCATACGTTTCTTCATAATGAACGGATGGATCTAAGTTATTTATGAATGTGTTTTCCTGTGGATAAATTGTTCCAAGCATCGCAGTCAAAAAGGTAATTACGATCAAATAAATCGCAATTTTGACTGACGAGAAAAAATTCCATATTTTATCGATATAATTGGGATTGCTTTTTTGCGATCGACGAGCAACACCATCGTAACGCATTTCTAACGGCAAATCGGAAACCGTATCGTTTACAAGCGGTTTGCCGCAGCTTTCACATAGTACGGTGCCTATCGAATTTTGATGACCGCACTCACATTTTGTGTTTTCAACCACTAACACAATAATACCTCCTACAGCTGAAGAAGCCGTTCAATCCGTTCATCAATTTCCTCTTCCGTCATGCCTCCTACTTTTATTTCCATAATCGTCCCATTTGGATTAATGAAAAAAGTAGTAGGGTATGACTTTAGACCATAGCTTCGTTCTGTTTTGCGATTTACATCGCGCAGAATCGGATAGTTCAAATCAAAACGACGGACAAAATTGTTCACGGTCAACGTGTCCTCGCTTAAATTTATAGCTAAAATCACAAGGCCTTGATCCTTCCATTTCGCGTACTGTCGTTCAAACTCCGGCATTTCCTTCACGCACGGTGGACAGAATGTGCCCCAGAAATTAATGACGACAGCTTTTCCCTCATAATCAGACAGTTGTTTAAGATTTCCATCTAAATCAACAAGCTCAAATGCAGGCGGCTTCCCGCCTTCCTTTAAAGGTCCTTTGTCATCCGCGTCAAATAAGGTAGATCCAATTGCGTACCCACCTATGATCAAGACGGCAATCAAAATGACAATTTGTACCGTCTTGCGCGATTTTCCCATAATTGTTTTTCACCACCAGCTTCTTTCTATGCAGCCACGAATATTACCATTATAACGAAAAGTCGACGGCAATTACTGCCGCCGTCGATTACTTTTTATGAACTTTATGTGTCTTGCTTTGCGCTATCGCAAGCAATTCTTTAATTTCCTGAGGCGTGAGATGACGATACTTTCCTCTGCCTAGGTTTTCAAGTCCAACTTCGCCAAAACGAATTCTTTTCAGCCTAATCACCTTATGTCCAATAGCTTCAAACATCCGGCGAACCTGACGGTTCCGGCCTTCAAAAATCGTAATTGTAATCGTTGCTTCATTTCCGTCCGTGTCTACATCATGATATTCCACTTCTGCAGGCGCGGTCATGCCATCCTCTAGCTTAATCCCTTTTTGCAACTGCTCCAATGCCGTTCCATGAGGAACGCCTTTAACGGTCGCACGGTATGTTTTGGGAACATGATGACTTGGATGTGTTAACAAATTAGCGAATTCGCCATCATTCGTTAGGATAAGAAGTCCTTCCGTATCATAATCCAATCGACCGACCGGATATACTCGCTCTTTAATACCTGGCAAGAAATCAGAAACCACTTTGCGGCCTTGTGGATCTTTGGCGCTAGTTATGACTCCCTTGGATTTGTTAAGCATGAGATAGAGCTTCTTCTCGCTCCGAATCGGCTTGCCGTTAACCGTAATTGCATCAACCGCTGGATCAGCCTTAACGCCTAGCGTCGTAACCTTCTCACCATTAACCTCAACCATTCCTGCCAAAATCATTTCTTCACATTTGCGACGGGATGCAATTCCCGCTGCTGCTAATATTTTCTGTAAACGTTCCAATGCTTTCACCTCAATCTCCATCATAACGATATGAAGGAGAAAGTACAAGCTTCACTAGCCGAATATGTATAAGCAAATGAAAATTGCTGCGAAAAAACCTACTATATCGGAAAATAAACCAACTTTTAACGCATATCGTGACTTTCTTATTCCAATCGCTCCAAAATATACAGTAAGCACATACAGGGTTGTATCCGTGCTGCCTTGAATAGTGGAAGCAATTCTGCCGATCATAGAATCCGGGCCAAAGTTTTGAATAAGGTCAGTCGTGAAGGCTAACGAGCCTGCGCCAGTCAAAGGCCGCAAAATCCCGAGCGGCAGCACCTCACTTGGAATACCAACCCAATCAAAAAGAGGTCGAACTGTAGAAAGCAGCAATTCCAAGGCTCCAGATGAGCGAAACATACTGATAGCAACCATCATGCCAACCAAATGAGGAATGATATTAATCGCTGTTCCGAAGCCATCTTTGGCTCCTTCAACAAACGTTTCATAGACAGGTACTTTGCGTCTTAAAGCTGCATAAAGCGGAATAAATACGATAATGGCAGGAATCATCCATGCGGATAAGCTTGTAAAAATATTATACAATTGCCTCACCTCCGGAAGCTGGTGAAGCTGCAGTCTTCTTCTCAGGTGGTCGAGGTGGCGATGGCGTTATAGGCGGCGGTGGAGACTTTCTTCGATACCAACGGTCAGCAAGTATTGCAGCCGTAGTAGCAACAAATGTCGCTGCCAGCGTTGTACCGATAATTTCAGCAGGGTTAGCTGAACCATAATTCATTCGAATGGCAATAAGCGTGGTGGGAATAATCGTAATGCTGGATGTATTTAGAGCAAGCAGCGTGCACATCGCTGGAGTTGCTGTAGCAGGATCAGGATTAAGCTTCTGAAGTTCCTGCATTGCTTTTATTCCCATTGGCGTGGCTGCATTTCCTAACCCAAAGAGATTAGCGCTTAAATTACTCATTATATATCCGAGAGCTGGGTGATTGGGAGGAACGTCAGGAAAAAGCTTCCGCACCACAGGCCCGAGCATTCGAGCAAGTGTGCGCAGCAGCCCTGCATCCTCCGCTATTCGCATCATGCCAAGCCAAAACACCATGATACTAATTAATCCGAAGCTCACGGTGACACCCGACTTGGCTCCCTCGAAAGCTGCTTGTGTTACCGCATCCATCTTACCCGTTATCGCAGCTACTACAACGCTCGCTACGATGAAAAACAACCAAATCCAGTTAACCATTTAGGTCGCCTCCCCCTCTACGCACCTATACTGTTTTGCAAGCAATCAGCGTCTCCCGCGCAGATTGCTGCTAATGCTCAAATAATGCATCTAATACTTTAATAATAGAGCCAAATATCGGCCCACGCTGATCATGCTTGTTTGCTTTTTGAAAATCAGCCAGTGATTGTAATGATTTTTGTGATGTCATTGAAAGTTGAAGTCTGCTGCTGTTTGGATCATACACAGGAACAGCACCAATTTGCTGCTCGTTTAAATACCATTCCAGAAATCCGCGCTCTCCTAACAAATATCGTGTTGTTCCTGCTTCAAGCAGCACAAGACGTGATTGAACATTTCCCGTTTCCTGCTCTTCCAGCGGGTATTTAAAAGATTGTCCAATAGCATAAGGGTAACCAGAAACTTGCTGCCCTTTAACTGCTATCTCTTTAAGCGGATAATGACCAAAACCCCAATCGAGCATTTTCCGGTGATCTGCCCAATCATCGCTGTCATTTATCGTCACAGCAGCAAGCTGTTGACCATTCCTAGTGGCGGAGCTAACTAAGCAGCGCAATGATTTTTTGGTATACCCCGTTTTTACACCGTCAGCACCCTCATACATCGTTAGCATTTTATTTTTGTTCGTGTAGCTGTACTCCCATTTCTCATGCGGATTAGGCACTTTTTTTACGCGCGTGCTTACGATTTCTGCAAATACGTCATTTTTCAAAGCATATGCAGTCAGCTTGGCCAAATCATTAGCTGAAGAATAATGCTCATCATCATCCAGCCCATGCGGATTTTTAAATTGCGTATGTTTCAAACCTAGAAAGGTCGCTTTCTCATTCATTAAATGAACAAAACCTTCCTCCGATCCTCCAACATGCTCCGCGATTGCCGTTGCCGCATCGTTGCCGGATCTGAGCATCAGACCATACAACATATGATGCAAACTCATTTCTTCGCCAAGCTGAAGATAAATCGAAGAACCCTCTTTACCAACTGCTCGTTTGCTTGTCTTCACCATATCAGTCAGCTTTCCATGATCTATTGCAACAATAGCTGTCATGATTTTCGTTAAGCTTGCTATCCGCATCGGGGTATCGCCATCACTGCTATACAAAACTCTGCCTGACTCGACATCAATTAGAGCCGATGCTTTGGCATTCGTATACAGCTTGCTTGGATTTGCGCTAACTGGGGGCAAAACGCTTGTCCCAACCAATAAAGCAGATAACATTCCAACTGCAACAAATCGTTGCAGTTTTTTGAAATTCATTTTCATACTTGCCCCTCCCGCAGCGATAGTAGATAAAGCTTGTGTGTGCGTATTTCAGTATATGCCTGTACATGTGGCTCTAGACGAAAAGTAGCTAACAAAAATGAAAAACTGCCCTCTCGGGCAGTTATGTCATCAGTTGTGTTCGTTTGCTTCGACACGTTCACTGATCACAGTTTGAGACGTATCCGTGTATACACCAGTACTCGTAGGCTGCTTCATCATCGATTGCAGCTTATCAAATACATGCGGAGCTGAGTCGATTACCCGCTCAAGCAGATGTGTTTGATTATCGAGCGGAACAATTTTTACGCCATGTGTTCCTACGACCAAGAAAGCAATTGGCGTAATCGACACRCCGCCACCGCTACCGCCGCCGAATGGAAGTGAAACAGAAGCATGCTGTGCATCAGATTGAAAACCGTTCTTATGATCGGCATCATCTAATCGAATGTCACTGCCTCCTGCTACAAACCCAAAGCCTACTTTGGAGATCGGCATAATAATACTGCCATCCGGCGTTTGGACAGGGTCGCCTACAATAGTATTGACGTCAACCATCTCTTTAATATTTTCCATTGCGGTTTGCATTAAGCCTTGAATAGGATGTTCTGCCATACCTTGACGCCTCCTTTCAATTTCCTCATCCGAACTAAAAGCTGCAGTCCGGCAAGAATAGCATAACCGAAGCGGATTTGAGCTATGCATGACCATTCCGTTGTAAAAGCAGATCGTTGATAAATAGGCTGAACCATCATTTTCGGCTCCGTTTTGAGCTTAACCATTTGGGACAATACGCCAATGATCGATGTTTTTATAGACCAGACAAATCCAGTCGTCATTGCCGTCCACATCGCATCACCGGTTCCTACTGAGGTTGACCAGTTCCATTCTAAAAGACGGACCTTCGTAAGCGACTTTCTAACCCATCCGGTTAAGTTTTTCGTCATTTGTAACACTTGTTTTGTTCTTTCCATGAGATGAGCTATTTTTTCTGCGTCAATGTCCTCGTTATATTGTTTCCAAGTGTCAACGGCCACATTCTTTTTTGAAACCTGTTCCTTAAGTTGGATGGAGGTTCCTGTGAACTGAATAATCGGCACTTTAAAGCGGTATCTGAGGATTCCAAATAAGGCCTTAATATTCAACTCAAAATCATCGTTGTGATCTATTCTCCTCAGATGGCCTCTTAATTCGACCTGCGAAGTGAGGCAGACGACCAAAATGAGCAAAAAAAAGAGACCGACCGCCGTCATCCAACCGTAGGGGTAACCGAGCATCATGATGCTTCCTCCGTTTCCCTAATATGGGTTGAATATAGTATGACCCGGCGGCCAAATCTCATTCTTTTATTTCTTCAATTGTCATCTGCGTGCCATCTAATCTCTCGAATAGCAGCTGGGTTTGTTCCTCCAAGGCATCATCGATATCAACGCTGCCTGGTTCTGGCAATTCTTTTATGGACGGCAATCCAAAATAATCTAAAAATGATTTCGTCGTTCCGTACAAAATAGGTCTGCCAATCTGCTCTGCGCGGCCAACCTCTTCGATTAAATCCTTTGATACAAGCGATTGAATCGCCCTGTCACTCTTTACGCCGCGAATTTCTTCAATCGATATTCTTGTTATCGGCTGGCGATAAGCGACGATGGACAGCGTTTCTAATGCAGCTTGTGACAACTGCGATCTCGTAGGAGTGTATGCCATACGCTCAAAATAAGGCGCATGCTCCAAATGAGTCGTCAGCCGATAGGATGCTGCCACCTCTGCGATTTGAATACCGCGCCCCTCGCGCTCCAAATCGCGCTGCAAGTCATAAACCAAATCGGAAGCGAGCTCCGCATCCAGCTCCAAAATATCAGCCAGCTGCCGCTTCGTAAGGCCTTCATCACCTGCCATAAACAGCAGGCCCTCAATAATTGTCTTCAACTTCGGATAATCCAATTTGCGACGACTCTCCTCTCCAATGAATGACGATGTCGTCAAATAACTGATGCTGAAAACAACGAATATGTTTCATTTTCATTAATTCCAGAATGGCGAGAAAAGTAACCACGATTTCATGCCTGTCCATGTTCTCGCGAATAAGCCGTGAAAAACGAACCGTTTCGAATTGCTTGAGCACCTCGACAATGTCCCGTATACGATCCTTAACGGAAATCTCGTCTCGATGTATGGTAGCAACGACATTACGCCTTGAAGCGCGGCGCAGCGCCTTTTGAAAGGCAGTAATCAAATCCGACAAGTGAAGCCCCTCAACCGGATTAACAATCTCTTCCTTCAAAAATGGCGTCATATCCTCAGGTTCCCTTGAATAGACAAGGCTGCGCTCGAATTCCTTCTCGCGCAGCTGCTCGGCTATTTGTTTGAATTTCCGGTATTCTACGAGCTTCTGGATGAGCTCATCGCGTGGATCCAATCCGTCATCCGGCCAATCCTCATAGTCTTCCTCAAATACAGGCGGCTTTGGAAGTAGCTGCTTGCTCTTTATCGCCAAGAGGGTTGCCGCCATAACTAAAAATTCACTCGTGACCTCAAGCTCGAGCTCTTTCATCGCATGAAGATAATCCATATATTGAATCGTAATCTCACTGATAGACACCTCATGGATATCGATCTCCGCCTTGTCGATCAAGTGAAGCAGCAGATCCAGCGGCCCCTCAAAAGAATCCAGCTTATAAAGCACTGACACTTACATTTCCTCCCGCCTAGCCTTATCTTCGCTGCTTAGCCTTGCAATTGTTTGGTAAGATTCGCCATTTCAATTGCGCTTGTAGCAGCCTCATAACCTTTGTTGCCTGCTTTTGTGCCTGCACGCTCAATGGCTTGTTCAATCGAATCAACAGTCAATACTCCAAAAATCGTCGGAATGCCTGTTTTCAAAGCGATAGCCGCAACACCTTTTGCTGCTTCGTTGCAAACAAAATCGAAATGCGGTGTTGAACCACGAATAACAGCGCCAAGCGTAATGACAGCATCATACTTTCCGCTTTCCGCCATTTTTTGAGCGATTAAAGGAATTTCAAACGCTCCCGGCACCCATGCTACCTCAACATCTGAATCCTGTGCGCCATGACGTTTGAAAGCATCAAGTGCGCCTCCAAGCAGCTTGCTTGAAATAAACTCGTTAAAACGTCCTACTACTACTCCATATTTTAAACCTTCTGATACTAAATGTCCCTCATAAATTCGTGTCATTTGTCATCTTCCTTCCATTATTTTAAATGATGTAGTCAATATCTTCAAAGCTAAGTAAATGACCAAGCTTAGATTTCTTTGTGCGGAGATAACTTTTATTATCTTCCTTTAACTCCATTTGTATTGGAATACGTTCTACAACCTCTAGTCCGTAGCCTTCAAGACCTTTAATTTTCCGAGGATTGTTCGTCATCAACCGCATTTGGCGAACGCCAAGATCCTTCAAAATTTGTGCACCTATACCATAATCGCGCAAATCCGCCGGAAAGCCAAGCTTTAAATTAGCATCTACCGTATCAAAACCTTCTTCTTGCAGTGCATAAGCCTTCAATTTGTTAATCAGACCAATGCCTCTGCCCTCTTGGCGCATATAAAGCAGAACGCCGCTGCCCGCTTCTTCGATCTGTTTAAGCGCCGCTTCAAGCTGCGGTCCGCAGTCGCAACGATGCGAATGAAAAACATCGCCGGTTAAGCATTCAGAGTGAACCCGCACAAGCAAGGGAAGTTCAGGATCGATGTCGCCTTTAACGAGTGCGATATGCTCTTTGTTATCCACTAAATTTGTATAAGCAATAGCACGGAAAGTGCCAAAATCAGTTGGCAGCTTCACATCAACCGCTCGCTCAACAAGCTTTTCTTTCTCGTTGCGATATTGAATCAGCTCTTGAATCGTGATGAGCTTCAGATTGTGCTTTTCTTTAAAGACAAGCAAATCTGGCAAACGAGACATCGTGCCGTCTTCATTAATGATTTCACAAATCGCTGCTGCAGGCGCCGAGCCGCACATGACCGCCAAGTCTATAGCCGCCTCTGTATGTCCAGCACGGCGGAGTACGCCACCAGGTCTTGCAATCAAGGGGAAAATATGACCTGGCCTGCGAAAATCTGCTGCTTTTGTCGTTGGATCAATTAACGCTTTAACCGTTTCTGAGCGTTCAAATGCGGAAATCCCAGTAGTCGTTCCAATATAATCAACGGAAACGGTAAATGCCGTACCATGATAATCGGTATTATGCGTAACCATTGGCGGAAGGTCAAGCTGGTCTGCTCGCTCTTGCGTAATTGGAACACACACAAGACCTCTTGCCTCTGTAATCATAAAATTAATGACCTCAGGCGTCATTGTATCAGCAAGTGCAATAAGGTCGCCCTCATTTTCCCGATCCTCGTCGTCAACGACAATAATCGGCTTGCCAAGCTTAAGATCAGCCAAAGCAGCTTCAACTGAATCAAATGGTTTTTTATCTGTTTGTTCCATATGGGTTTCCCTCCTTTGTGACAACCAAACCTTTATAAGGCTTCTACCTTGCCTTCAAAGGTTATTTAAAAGATCAAAACCAGTTTAAAACCAAACCTTAAAGGTTGATACCAAACCAAACCTTAAAGGTTGATACCAAACCAAACCTTAAAAGCTTTTCGAACCCACCCAAACCCTCCCTTCCAAGGGAGGGCCCCAAGGACTGCGTCCTCTGGACACCTGCAATTGGACTAACGTAGGCATGACTCAGGTGGCTGTGTGCTAACATTGGTTAAAGATCGCTTTCGTCCCTGCGGGACACGCTTACTGTTTGTGCAGCCTAGTTGTTAGTTCAATTACATAAATAAACTAAATACCTGTTAGTTAGGGCTTCATCTCTACTTCAAACGCTATTCCAAACCTTAAAGGCTTTTCGAACCCACCCAAACCTTCCCTTCCAAGGGAGGGCCCCAAGGACTGCGTCCTCTGGACACCTGCAACTGGACTAACGTAGGCATGACTCAGGTGGCTGTGTGCTAACCTTGGTTAAAGATCGCTTTCGTCCCTGCGGGACACGCTGGCTGCTTGTGCGTTCTAGTCTTAGGTTACTTTAACTTTTGACAAAGTCGATAACTGCTTTCATTTGAGTTAGACCACATACGTCCCTATTAGGCACTTTTAATGCTTACGCTCAATAGTTAACTGGAAAAACTCCATCTAATTCACCTGATTAGCCGTTTATTCTTTAATTAGCTGGAATTTCTCACGTTATTTCAGCTCATTATTCGAACTTGAGGTGTATCTGTCCAATTTACATGGAGTATTTCCTGTTAATTGAAATCTAGAGCTGATTAGAACAAAATGAACAGTAGGTTTTACCGTTACATTGAAAACTTACGAGTTGGGCAAGGAAAGCTAACCCATTTTCATATCGACTTACAAAAAACCATTTTCCATAAGAAAAGATGTAGTGAGCTTGGCTTTGGCTGGCAATGCTTCTGGCTGCTTGAAATGAAGCAGGTGATCGACGTACTTGCCGATGACATCACATTCGATATTAACGGTATCGCCTGCACGCTTATGCTGTAAGGCCGTTTCACCTAATGTGTGTGGAATAATCGATACGGATAACGTATGTGATGATGTATCCACTACAGTGAGGCTTATGCCATCAATTGTGATCGAGCCTTTTGGAATCACATAACGCAGCATGTCTGCGTCGTCGATATGGATTTTATAAACAACAGCATTAGCATCCGTTTCTCGTGAAGTTATTTTCCCGGTTCCATCAACATGCCCCTGAACGATATGACCGCCAAAACGTCCGCCAGCTTGCATCGCTCTCTCTAAATTCACTTGTTCACCAGCACGAAGCTGATGAAGATTAGACTTGCGATAAGTCTCAGGCATCACGTCAGCTGCAAATGATGCACCGTCAAACGACGTTACCGTTAAACAAACGCCATTAACCGAGATGCTATCACCCAGCTTAACACCATCTGTTACAAGGGATGCTCCGATGACTAGCCTCATCGCTTCGCCTTGCTTCGTGATTCCTTTCATCTTTCCCACTTCTTCCACTAATCCGGTAAACATGGGTTTCCTCCTCAAAGGTTCGCTAATGCAGCAAACCTACTTCAAAACAACATAAATCCTGCGATTAAGCCAGAGATTTGTTCATGGCCTTATCCTTAATAAACTGGATATCCCGAGACGCAAATGTCCTCGCCGGCCATTTCTACGCTTACTCGATCTAGGGAAATAGCATCGGCCATTTTTTCGAACCCAGCGAAAGTAAATGTACCTGGTGCATCCAAGCCGCCGATAATCTTGGTCGCGTAATACAGCATGATTTTATCAATAAGACCTGCCTCTAACATTGCACCATTTAATTGACCGCCGCCTTCAAGCAAGATTGAGCCGATTTCAAGTTCCCCCAGCTTCTTCATCCCTTCACTAAGATCTACTTTTGCTCCCGTACCGCAAATGATGACCTCAATCCCTGCTGCTTCAAGCGCTTGTCGATTGTCCAAGCTTGCTTGGCTGGAAGTTAAAACAATCGTTCTAATTGAGCGATCAGTTACAACTCTGGCATTAAGCGGCAGCCTCAGTGCTGAATCCACGATAATACGTATCGGATCAATTGCAGGGACAGATGCTCTCGTATTGAGCAGCGGATCGTCCGCAAGTACTGTTCCTATGCCAACCATAATGGCTTCATGCTGATGACGCAGCGTATGAACCTGTTCGCGAGCAACTGCACCAGTCACCCATCGGCTATCGCCTGAATGGGAAGCAATTTTGCCATCAAGCGTACTCGCAGTTTTTAAAGTAACGAATGGGAGGCGGGTCGTAATGTACTTATTAAATTTTTCATTCATTTGCTGCGATCTTTGCTCAAACACGCCAACCGTAACGTCGATCCCTTCTTCACGAAGCCTTGCAATGCCTCGGCCTGACACTGCTGGATTGGGATCGCCGCTTGCGACTACAACCCTTGCAGCTTTGGCATCAATGATACGTTCACAGCATGGCGGCGTCTTTCCAAAATGGCTGCATGGCTCTAACGTTACATAGACGGTTGCTCCTTCAGCCGCATCTCCCGCCATCTGAAGCGCATGCACTTCAGCATGACCGGTTCCTCGTTTTAGATGCGTGCCAATGCCGACAATCGCACCATCCTTTACGACGACGCAGCCGACAACAGGATTAATGCTGGTTTGACCCGAAGCTTTTGCAGCCATATCCAACGCTAATCCCATATAATATTCATCATTTAAAATGTCCATAAACAAAAAACACCCCCATCGGCATACGATCCGACAGGGGTGATGAAAGATAAAACGAGAACTACGACAAAACCGATCGATGTTGTCGGCTTTGAGAGCCGTCGCTATCTTATGTCGCAAAATTGCGAAATCGGTTTGTAAAGTACACTAAATAAACTAACCTATTATGTATGTGAAATAAAACACATACAAATAAGCAGTAAATTGTAGCTGTCGAAGCATCCCCTTCTCCCATCCAGACTGTACTGTCGGTCCCGGAGTTTCACCAGGTCCACCGTTCTAATCGTATTCTATCCAAATGATCTTGGATAAAATGCCGTTTAAACCGGGTCACGGACTGACGAGAGGCACAGAAATTCGGTTATCCGATATTCTGTGCCTTCCCGATCACCGCCGGTTAGGAATTTCACCTGACCCCGAAGGATTGCTGCACTTACAATATTATAGTTAGTATCTTAACATTAAATCGTTTCGACTTCAACCTTTTCCATTTTGTCTCCGCCTTTGAAAGCATCAACAAACTCCATACCTTTTGAAACCTTGCCAAAAACAGTATGTCCGCCATCCAAATGCGGTTGTGGTGCATAACCGATATAGAATTGGCTGCCGCCTGTATTGCGACCAGCATGCGCCATTGCTAGTGAACCGCGCTCATGCTTATTAGGGTTGATTTCACAATCGATTTGGTATCCAGGACCGCCTGTACCTGTTCCGTTTGGACATCCGCCTTGAGCGACGAAACCTGGGATAACACGGTGGAAAGTAAGACCGTTGTAAAATCCTTCGTTAGCAAGCTTTTCAAAGTTTGCTACTGTGTTCGGCGCGTCTTGCTCGAATAGATCGATAAGAACCTCTCCGCCGTTTGCTAGTGTGATTTTTGCTTGTTTAGCCATTGCTGCATCTACCTTTCTTTTATCCGAATAAGACTACGTTACCAATTTCGCTCTTATTTCGCAAGCGATGATTTTTGAAGTCTTGCCGGAATGACGTCATTGCAAACGATATTTTCAAGCGATTCACGCTTAACAGCAAGGTCTGCCTGACCATCTTTTACGAAAACGACAGCCGGACGACGAATGCGGTTATAGTTGCTCGCCATTGCATAATTATAAGCACCCGTACAGAAAACAGCAAGTAAGTCGCCATTTTTTGCTTTAGGCAATTCCAAATCCCAAATGAGCATGTCGCCACTCTCGCAGCATTTGCCCGCGATGGAAACCGTTTCTTCAGCAGCTTCATTCGCACGATTAGCGAGTACTGCTTCATATTTGGATTGGTATAGCGCTGGGCGAGGGTTGTCCGTCATGCCACCGTCTACTGCAATGTATTTGCGTACACCTGGGATATTTTTGCTTGTACCAACTGTATACAAAGTTGTTCCTGCATCGCCAACCATACTGCGGCCCGGCTCTACCCAAATCTCAGGCAATGGGAACTCTGCATCTGTAAACTTCGAGATGATAGCGCCAGTAATTGCCGCAACATATTCGCTGATTGGCAATGGTGTGTCGCCATCAACATAACGAATACCAAAGCCGCCGCCAAGATTGATTACTTTAAACGTTAGGTTAAGCTCATTACGAATCTCAACCGCGAAATCAGCAACCTTGTCCACAGCCATACGGAAGCCTTCAACTTCGAAAATTTGTGATCCAATATGGGAATGAACGCCCAAAACAATCAGGTTAGGCAAAGCAATCGCTTCTTGAATCGCTTGTTTCGCTGCGCCATTGCCAAGGTCGAAACCAAATTTCGAATCCGTTTGTCCAGTAGAAATATAGTCATGCGTATGTGCTTCAACGCCAGGCGTGATACGAAGCAGAATGTTTACTTTCTTGCCTTTATCGCCAGCAAGAGCATTCAGAAGCTGAAGCTCCATGAAATTGTCAACTACAAAGCAGCCGATACCAGCATCAAGTGCCATGTTGATTTCCTCAGGCGTTTTGTTGTTGCCGTGGAAATGGATACGTTCAGCAGGGAAGCCTGCTTGCATTGCTGTGTAAAGCTCACCGTCGGATACAACATCCAGCGACAGCCCTTCTTGCTCAGCAATCGCACACATTGCCATTACACTAAACGCTTTGCTTGCGTATGCGACTTGAAATCTAAGACCTGATGCTTTGAAGGCTTCTACATACTCGCTTGCGCGCTTACGAACAAGAGCCTCATCCACAATATATAGTGGCGTACCAAACTGTGCAGCCAAATCAGCTACATCACAGCCGCCAATTTCCAAATGTCCTTTTTCGTTAATATTACTAGTTCCATGCAGGTACATAATTTCCCCTCAGCTTTCTTCTATCTGCATGCAGATAGAACGGATAGAATTTGCATTAATAGGTTTAGTATAACGCAATCTACCCGGACTACGAAATGGATAAATCCACATTTCATTTGCATTTTATGAATCTACTCTGTATTCGGCATCTTATCGCTCTGCTGAGGCCGCAAAATATTTGGGCGCTGCCGGTTGTACAGGACTGGCTGACGGATGATAATGCTCCAAAGGGCGTGCATATCAAACGGTATAATGGGCCACATATACGGACGGTTGAACGAGCGCTCTACAATCAGTATCAGCAGGATAACCGTCGTAGCAATAACAAAGCCAGGCACACTGAAAGCAGCCACCGACACAATCAGCACGAGCCGTACGATTCGATTGGCTAGTCCAAGCTCATAGCTTGGTGTTGCAAACATGCCGATCGCTGAGATCGCCATATACAAAATAACCTCATTAACAAAAACGCCAGTCTTTACCGCAATATCGCCAATGAGAATCGCTGCGACTAATGACATAGCCGTTGCAAGTGAGGTAGGCGTATGAACGGAAGCCATGCGCAGCAAATCCACCCCAATCTCAGCTATCAGAAATTGTACGACTAATGGCAGTTTGCCTGTCTTACTCGGACCAATAAACTCAAGAGCAACAGGCTTCATTTCCGGATGCATGACGAACAGTAGCCATAACGGCAGCATAAACAACGATGCCAAAATACCTATAAATCTCACCCAGCGCAGATAAGTGCCGATAAACGGTGTTTGTCGATTCTCCTCTGCATGCTGCATAAGATCGGTATAAGTAGTCGGCAGCGTCATAACACTTGGCGAAGTATCGACGAATACAGCTACAGCACCCTCCAGTAAATGTGCAGCTACCGTATCTGGTCTTTCTGAATATCGAACAAGCGGGAAAGGATTCCAGCCCCTTTTTACAGTGGACTCCTCAAGCTGCTTGTCCGCAAGCGGCAGGCCGTCTATTCTCACCATAGCGATTTTGTCTTTGACGGACTTAAGCAGCTCCTTGTCCACAATATCGTCGATATAAGCAATACAAACGTCCGTTTGTGTCCGATCGCCCACCCGCACAATTTCATATCGAAGCTGGGGATCACGCAGCCGTCTGCGAACAAGCGAAATGTTGACCATCAACGTTTCTACAAAGCCATCTCTGCTGCCGCGTACAACTTTCTCAAGCGAAGGCTCCTCTGGTCCTCTTGCGGGGAAAGCCTTCGCATCAATCATGAGAACACTGGATTCACCATCAATAAACAATGCGGTTACACCGGATAACACGCACGTCAGCATGTTATTCCAATCGTCTTCCTTTATGACCTGCGCCGCAGGAACATATAAATCAAGGAAAGAATGAAAGGCATCCGCAGACAAATCCTCGGGTTGGAGATACGTTAATCGCTTGAGCACATCTGACAGCAGCGTATCCTTAACCAAACCATTCAACGACAACATTGCTGTGCGCTTCTCGCCAAACGTCATCTCTCTCACAACAACGTCGAAGCTTACTTTATAACCGATCTCATTTTCCAATCTCATCAGAACTTCATCCAAATCGCTCGGAATCGGAGTTATGTCCTTATTGCCGTTCTTATTGGATACAGCTGTGCTGACATTGTTTTTTTTATTTCCACTACCGAATGATGTTTTGTTTCGAGCAACTCCCGATTCCTCTTTCTGTTGATCCTCATTGACTTCTAAAAACGGAGGCCTTCCATTTTGGTCATTATCGTTGTCATGATAATTTTCATTGTCATTCATGTTAGCTCACCCCATCTTTACTGTATCACCATTGAAATACTAACCAATCGAATAATGAGCCCAACGTTTTGCCTAGAACCATTGCCATGACGAGACTGACCATATAAGCAGATAAATTCATTCTTTTGGCCAAAATCGGGAGCACATTCATTACCTCAGTCAAGGCTGCTGCGAGCATTCCTACAAACATACCATCAATCAGCCCTGTCGCACTTAAAAACAGACCCGAAGGCAGCGAAAGCTTCCAGCTCATAAAATCAGCAAAGGTCCAGTACAGCGAACCGGATATGACGGCAGTCTCAAACCACACCGACATTCGGTAAGCATTAGCAACTTGAGCGAGCCGCGGAATGAGATCAAGGACAATTAGCAACGCTACCAACCCGCTGCCTACAGCAAGACCCCCTGCCAAGCCTAGCAGACCAATAAAAATATTAGCAGCAGCACTAATCATGCTTGTTCCCCTGCGTTTGATCGTAATCCGATTTTTTACGCATTTCGTCGGCGATGACATAGGCATTTACATTTTCTTGATACATATAGAGCTCAACTTCAAGCGGGTTAGGCTCCTCATTGAATCGTTTTCGGAATAAATGGTTGAAAAACAATACCATCCCAAGTCCGATGCCCAGAGAATAAGGGATTTGAAACCATAGCGGATGCTCCGTGCGCTTCCCCGTTATCAGCTCGACAATTCGGATATGAACCTCCTTCATACTGACATCCGTATGAAAGTTCATAATCGCAAGGCCCGCTCCAAAGAACAGCAGCAGCCACGAAAAAATAAGCACTGCAATACGCGGTTTTACTGGCTTCTCCGCCACCATAACGAGCACTTGGGGGTCACCATAGGCTTCTACAGTTAAACCCGGCTCAAGCTCTCTTATCGCTTTGACGATTTGAAGCAAGTCTATAACGACGCGATTGCCATCCGCCTTCTTGTGCTCGTAAAGTACAAGCCCCTTCAAGCGGTTCTCAAGCAAGTCATCCTTTGCGAGCAGCCTCGCTGCTTGGCCTAAGGAAACACGTTGATTCGGTTTCATGTATATCCGTTTTTTCAGACGCAGATAGAGGACCGAATGGTTTGGTTTTGCCATTTGTCAACTTCCCTTCTGCTGATACTTTGGTGTATGTTTCCCTTTTAGTATGATAAAAGGACGATTCGGATACTCATGCAAATTGAGGTAAAAAATAGAAAAAACCAAACCGCCTTAAAGGGCGATTTGGTCTCGGATGGACTGCAATATTTTTTTCTCAAGCCGTGATACCTGTACCTGTGATATACCAAGCCTGCTCGCTACTTCGGATTGCGTTTTGTCACGGTAATACCGCAAATATACAATCAATCGTTCACGCTCGCTTAGACCTTCGATGGCTTCCACAAGCGCAAGCTTGTCAAACCACCGATCCTGAGATTCATCGGCTATTTGATCCATCAGCGTGATAGGGTCCCCGTCATTTTCAAACACAGTCTCGTGTATCGAAGTTGGCGGCTTATTCGCTTCTTGAGCGAATACAACATCTTCTGGGGTAATGCCCAGTCGCTCCGCAACCTCGCTAATGGTGGGCAATCGACCTAACGTTTTGGAAAGCTCATCCTTCATTTTGCGCACCTTATTGGCGGTTTCCTTGAGGGATCTGCTAACTTTCAACGTACCATCATCGCGTAAAAATCGCTGAATTTCCCCAATGATCATGGGTACTGCATAAGTTGAAAACTTAACATCATAAGACAAATCAAATTTGTCTACTGATTTAAGCAATCCTATGCAGCCGATTTGGAACAAATCATCGGGCTCATAACCACGATTGATGAACCGCTGCACGACTGACCAAACTAGCCGAATATTACACTGTACGAGTGTATCCCTTGCAAGCGTATCGCCGGACTGACTTAACGCAATAAGCCGCTTCACTTCCGCGTCATCCAAGTATGGCTGGGCCGTCTGCTTTAGATTGACATCCATGAGGTTCAACCCCTATACGCTAATTGTAGAGCGCTTTTTTCGATTCAATTCGTTTAAGCATTGCTACGCGTGTGCCGCCGTCTACCTGACTTGAAACCTCAAAACGATCCATAAAGTTTTCCATAATCGTGAAGCCCATTCCAGAGCGCTCAAGCTCAGGCTTCGACGTATAAAGCGGTTGACGAGCAAGCTCCAAATCTTCAATACCGCGACCGTTATCCGACACCGTTAAGGAAACCGAATCTCCTTCAATTCTTGCCTCTATTTTGACCTGACAAGTAGGATCGTTCTCGTAGCCATGTATAATCGCATTCGTTACAGCCTCGGACACAGCCGTTTTCAAATCATTCAGCTCCTCGAGCGTCGGATCCAGCTGTGACACAAATGCCGCTACTGCGATTCGTGCAAAGGCTTCGTTTTCCGATCGGGCGCTGAAGGAAAGCGTCATTTCATTGGAACCGTTCATGACACCACCTCCAAACTAGAAATTGCGGTACGTTCGTTTTCATGAATCGTCAGAATTTTGAACAGACCCGACATTTCGAATAGGCGATGAACATTCGGATTCACATCGCAGACGACCATTTTGCCACCCTTGCTCTTCACCTGCTTATATCGGCCCAATATGACGCCTAGACCGGAGCTGTCCATAAACTGCAGCTCCTTCAAGCTAAGAATGACATGCTCGCTGTTACCGCGAAGTAGAGCCTCTTCCATCTTAAAGCGTACGACATCGGCAGTATGATGATCCAACTCGCCCCGAAGCCTTACGATCAGCACATTGCGGTATTGCTCCAATTCTGCTTGCAGACTCATTATGCTGTTCATCTCCTCTAGGTTTTTTCAAACACAAGCAAACGTCTTTGGCGTCTTTCGGACGCTAAAGCAGCTTTGACGGTGAACCATAAGGCAAGAATAAGAAAACGATATACTTGCTTATTTATTAAGAAAGAATAGGTCATACCTATGTCTCTCCTAACCTTTCACCGTGAAACGTGGACTGATCTGCGGTGAGTCAGGTTCAGCCGTTTACACTTGCCGAGATAGAACTAGCAATTCTCCAAAATGCTTCACGATTCCTGCATGCCGACAAAACTAGAAGCATACCGCTAACAGCTGACAAAAAACGAGTCGCTTTCAGACATAAAGTTTATGTGTTTGTTACGCAAATAGACCAGAGAAAGAACGCTTCAACAATTTCCACCAGCCTGCCCGTTCAACAGACAAGGGGGCATCCACATCAAATTCTTTGAGCACTTGATCGCCTTGATAGACAACAAGCTTGCCAATCGGTTGACCGATTTGAACTGGCGCCTTGAGCGGACCCGCAATTTTCAGCTCATAACGGATATCTTTAGTTGGACTGCCCTTTTTAAGCAGAACGCTGTACGCATGCTTAGCGACAAGCGGAAGTTCCGCGGCAGTGCCCTTCTCGATTTTCAGCGTCCCCATCGACTCGCCTTCTTTAATAATCGAGTGATTCATATACTGCGCGAAAGTGTAATCGAACATTTGCGACACTTCAGCATTTCTGGTTTTCGTATCCGGCTCTCCCATTACAACAGCAATGACGCGCATGTCATCACGCCTTGCTGTAGCCGATAGGCAATATTTTGCTTCACTCGTGAAGCCAGTCTTCAAACCATCAGCGCCACTATAAAAACGTACTAGCTTATTCGTATTTACGAGCCAGAAAGGTTTCGCGGACGTCTTCCTTAAATAATCCTGATAAAGCCCTGTATATTTGGTTACTTCCGAATGCTTTAACAGCTCCCGAGACATCACCGCAATATCATGCGCCGATGAGAAATGATTAGCTACAGGCAGGCCGTTTGGGTTAGAAAACTGTGTATCGTTCATGCCAAGCTGCTGGGCCCGCTCATTCATCATCGTTACGAATTGCTGCTCTGTACCCGCAAGCTTCTCTGCCATTGCCACGGATGCATCATTCCCTGATGCAAGCGCTATGCCCTTAATCATATCGTCTACGGTCATTTCTTCTCCCGGCTCAAGAAAGATTTGAGAGCCGCCCATAGAAGCTGCATATTCGCTCGTTTGTACCTTGTCTGTAAGTTTAATCTTGCCGTCATCAAGTGCCTCCATAATAAGCAGCAGCGTCATTATTTTGGTGATACTTGCAGGCGGTAGCTTATCATGGCTATTTTTTTCGTAAATAACCGTCCCGCTATCCGCATCCATAAGGATGGCAGAACGAGCTGAAGGTGCTAAATTAGCGTTAGAGGCCTGACTTTGCGGCGCAGGGGTCGGACCGGGAGCTGGTGTTGGCTCCACAGCAGCAAAAGCAGCTGTCGGCAGCACAAGCGCGAATGCAAGAATGATTATACAGAGCTTCATAGTACGATTTACCAACTAAATCTCCTCCTGTAAAAGTTTTGAGAAGCAAAACTCGCTTCGTAAGCATTTGCTTAGTTCTGAGATGCAAAACTTGCTTCGTAAGCATTCGCTTAGTTTTGAGAAGCAAAACTCGCTTCGTAAGCATTCACTTAGTTTTGAGATGCAAAACTTACTTCGTAAGTGTTCTAAGCTGCGCAATTCGCATATATTTCTCTTTTTAGTGTTGACTCTTAAGTTGGAAATTATTCCATCAGCTAGAGTTAATTGAAACGCAAAAAAATCCGCCCCCAAATTGCGGAGCGGATTTCATAATAAAATATTTAATTATACCTAGTAATGCCTTCTGCTGTTATTACGGATAATAGCAATGGACGAGACAGCGGCTTCTCCGAAGATATCGTATATGCTTGCTTTACTCGCTCAGCAACTGCAAGTGTGGATTCATTTGATTCACGTACATGAAGCAGGGCAAGCGTATCACCAGCATTTACAGGATCTCCAAACTTCTTGCGAAGCGTGACTCCAACGGCGTAATCAATTGAAGCGTCGTATGTCGCCCTTCCTGCACCAAGCAGCATAGCGGCTATCCCCAGCTGTTCGGCTTCAATCGCGTTGACAAAACCAGAGTCCGAAGCTTTCACTTCTACAATGAAAGGCGCTTGCGGAAGCTTAGTTGGATCATCAACAATTGAAGCGTCCCCACCCTGTGCAGTAATAAATGCTTTGAACTTATCTAAAGCAGCTCCGCTTGCTATCTGATCGCGCAGCAGCTGCTTCGCAGACTCCACAGAATCGGATTTCCCGCCTAAGATAACCATATGGGCCCCAAGCGTTAAACAAAGCTCTGTAAGATCCTCAGGGCCATTTCCTTTGAGCGTTTCAATTGATTCTTGTACTTCCAACGCATTTCCGATCGCAAAGCCAAGCGGCTGATCCATATCACTTATAACAGCAGCCGTATTCCGTCCGACCTCTGTTCCGATATCTACCATCGCTTGCGCTAATTGCTCAGAATGCTCTAGTGTTTTCATAAATGCTCCACTGCCTGTTTTGACATCAAGCACGATGGCATTAGCGCCTGCAGCAATTTTTTTGCTCATTACTGAGCTTGCGATAAGTGGAATGGACTCTACTGTAGCGGTAACATCACGTAGGGCATATAGCTTCTTATCCGCTGGCGCAAGATTTCCGCTCTGCCCTATGACGGATAAACCAATATCGTTCACCTGCGTCATAAATTTCTCGCGTGAGAGCTCCGTACGAAAGCCTTCAATGGACTCCAGCTTATCAATCGTGCCGCCAGTGTGGCCTAAGCCTCGACCGGACATTTTGGCAACAGGAATGCCTACGGATGCGACTAATGGCGCAAGGATCAAAGTTGTTTTATCCCCAACGCCTCCTGTGCTATGTTTATCGACTTTAATTCCGCTAATAGGACCAAGATCGACCTGATCGCCTGAATTAGCCATTGCAAGCGTTAAAGCTGCTGTTTCTCTAGGCGTCATCCCTTGAAAAAAAACAGCCATCGCCCATGCTGACAGCTGATAATCCGGGATATCGCCACGAGAATAACCATCAATTAAAAAAGTTAACTCAGAAGCGGTCAGCTCGCCGCCATCTCTTTTCTTCTGTATAAGATCTACCGACCGCATTTGTCCCTCTCCATTCACCATTACGTTGTTGATCCGTTATAATGCGCGTCGCTCCCTCTGCACCTGGACAATAATCTCATCTAAAGTCTGGCTTAGTACAAGCACGTCCAAGTGCTGAAGGCTTTCATTCAATAGAGCTGCTTCTATCATTTTTTTACGCAACTGCTCCATCTGCGTGAGAACTTGCTTGTCCATGTCATTGTCCACTCCATCTTTCTTTGATCATGGACATTATACGACGAAACGTAAAAAAAACACTGTCATATTGAGTCGACGAATATATTACAATTGTGTTACGAATTTGTTACATTTTCGCAATCAATGCATTAACTAGACCTAAAAATTGGGACTTGACACGTTCTGTCGTTTCCATAACTTCTCCATGCGACAGCGGTTGATCCAAAATACCCGCTGCCATGTTGCTAATACACGATATTCCAATGACCTCAATCTCTGAATGACGCGCTGCAATGACTTCGGCAACAGTCGACATTCCGACAGCATCAGCTCCAAGAACCCGCAGCATTCGAATTTCTGCTGGTGTCTCATAAGTTGGTCCAAGCAGACCTGCATACACACCTTCACGAAGTGTAAAGCCTTGCTCTTTTGCAATATCTCTTGCAACAGCGCGGAGACGCTTGCTGTATGCCTCAGACATATCTGGGAACCTTACGCCAAGCTCGTTGTCGTTTGGTCCGATTAACGGATTTTTGCCAGTCATATTCAAATGGTCTGAAATCAACATTAGGTTGCCTGCTTCATAATCCATATTGACTCCGCCAGCTGCATTGGTAACAAGCAATGTCTTCACGCCTAGCGCCTTCATGACACGTACAGGAAAAGCCGTTAGTTCCGGACCATAACCTTCATACATATGAAAACGACCGCGCATCAGCAATACCGTTCTGCCCGAAAGTGTACCAATGAGCAGCTCGCCCGCATGTCCTTCAACAGTGGAAATCGGGAAATGAGGAATATCATGATATTGAATCGTAGTCGCATTTTCCAAATAGTCTCCAAGCACGCCAAGTCCCGAACCCATAATTAATCCAATTTCCGGTCTTTGCTCTGTTTGAGCCTCGATATATTGTGCTGCTTCCTTAATGTTTGCTGCTGTTAGTCCTGCCGAAGTAATTGTTGTCATTCTATTTCCTCCTAAAAGTATGTTCATAAAACGATTTGTACCCATATTTAAAAATAATTACTCATGTTCCCGTGTAATAAGCTCAGACAGGAAGCTGGTTCCGTTAGGAGGTGCTACAACACCAAAATTATCGGCTATTGTTGCTCCAAGATCTGAGAACGTAGAACGTACTTGGAGAGGCCCTGGCTCGTTAAAAGCAGGACTCACGAGCAATACTGGTACGTATTCACGAGTATGGTCTGTGCCTGGATGTACGGGATCATTCCCATGATCCGCAGTCACGATAAGCAAGTCTCGCTCGCCAAGCTGTTTCTCAAGCAAAGGAATTGCTACGTCGAACTCTTCCAAAGCTGAGGCGTAGCCAATTGGATCGCGGCGATGGCCATAAAGCGAGTCGAAATCTACAAGGTTCGTGAACAGAAGGCCTTTAAAAGGCTGCTTCAGTTGTTCGATCGTTTTGTCGATGCCGTCCGCATTGCTTTTTGTCGGAGTAGAAGCTGTAATGCCTTCTCCGTCAAAAATATCATTGATTTTCCCAATTGCAATGGAATCGAAACCAGCGTCCTTCAACGCATTCAATACTGTTGGCTGTGGAGGCTTCACCGCGTAATCATGACGATTAGGCGTTCGTTTGAAAGCTCCTGGCTCGCCAATATAAGGTCTTGCGATGACGCGCCCTACTGTGAAGCGCTCGTCCATTGTCAGCTCTCTTGCTATTTCACAAGCGCGGTAGAGCTCCTCCAGCGGAATGATGTCTTCATGCGCAGCAATTTGAAATACACTATCAGCTGATGTATAAACAATCCATGCGCCAGTTTCCATTTGCTCGGCACCCAGCTCATCGAGTATGTCTGTACCGCTTGCTGGTTTGTTGCCAATGACTTTTCGGCCTGTTCGCTCCTCGAATGGAGTAAGCAGCTCAGGAGGAAAACCGTCCGGAAACGTTTGAAATGGCACTGTCATTTCTAGCCCCATAAGCTCCCAGTGACCAGTCATCGTATCCTTGCCAACGGACACCTCAGCCATTTTACCATAATAAGCTGCGGGAGCTTCTGAAGATGGACTCCAATCATGGATGCTCGCTATTCGATCAAGCCCCCATCTTCTAAGATTCGGAAGCTGCGTTGACGGTGCTTTTTCTATGATATGGCCTAGCGTATGTGAGCCAAGATCACCGAATGCCTCAGCATCTGGCAGTTCACCTATTCCAACGCTATCCAATACGATTACTGTTATTCGATCAAATCTCATATGTATGACTACCTCCTCTGTAATTGGGATTTATCGATGTCGACCTTTGTTAAGCACGCGGATGAGCTCGGGAATAAACTTCTTTCATTCGCTCATTGGACACTTGGGTATACTTGAGCGTAGATGATATATCCGCATGTCCTAGCAGTTCCTGAACAGAACGAATATCCGCTCCGTTATCGAGTAAGTGTGCTGCTACGGAATGTCTAAGCGTGTGTGGCGTAATCTCTTCTTCAATCCCAGCTTCCTTCGCGTACTTCTTTATCGTCTTCCAAAATCCTTGTCTTGTCAAACGTGTTCCTAGATGATTTAGAAACAACGCCGATTCAGACGCTCTTTCTGTCAGCAATTCATCACGGCCGTATTGCAAATAGTCTACAATTGCCTCCGAAGCTAACTTCCCGAAAGGAACAAGCCGTTCCTTTTGGCCTGTACCCATACATTGAATAAATTCTAGCTGCATATTAACATGCTCAATATTAAGCGAGACAAGCTCTGACACTCTAATTCCTGTTGCATAAATGAGCTCCAGCATGGCTTTGTCACGTTTGCCGGCAGCACTTGAGCAATTCGGCGTCTCAAGCAGCTTATTCGTCACAGAGACGCTTAATATGCTTGGCGGCTTCTTCTCCTGCTTTGGGGCCTCCATATAGATAGACGGATTGCTTTGAATAACGCCCTCTGCAAGAAGAAAGTGAAAAAATGCTCGTACTGACACGATGTGCCTGGATACCGTAGCGGCTTTCCTGCCCTGTTCCTTCAAGTGGAGCATATACCTCGACATGTGATGCCGCTTCACAGCAGTAAGCTCGGTCAAGCCTTGCTGGCCAACATAAGCTATAAATTGATTCAAATCCCGCTCATATGAAGAAAGCGTATTTGCTGACAAACCTCGTTCTACCCGCAAATGTTGAATGTAGCGATTTAAATGAGCCTTCATTGGACTTCCTTTCACATAAGACACCATTCTAACATGCTTTTCTACAAAAATATTCAACATTCGACTCTATTAATCCTGCTTGAGATCGTTTATCTGCACAACCTTAACAATCCCTTTACTCCCCATACCAATAAAACCAGCGAAGCCGATCAGCAGCATCTTTACTGTCTGGAGAATTAGGGTCCGTCACAAAAACCTTCATGGCATGCCCTCTAGGCTCACGATAAGGGTGTATAGGAGAAATCGCGTCGGCAAGCCAGCGATAGCCCCCTGTGACGACAAAAAGCAAAACTACAAAAACAAAAATAAAGAAAATACGGCTCGTCCATCTCCGTATCGAGAAAACCATGTAAACCAGCCTCCTTCATTAGCCGATACGTTGTCACTTGTCCATCCGTATCACCATATGAGGAGGCAGGTTCTATTATGTCAATCATCCTTCAATTGCTCGTAAGGAACGTTATTCAACAAATTTTCTATTGGCATATAAGGCTGATTAGTCGCTGTAGCAACCGGCTTATACGTTACTTTGCCTGCATGAGTATTCACGCCTTTTTGCAGCGGCAAGCTTTTTTGAACAGCGTTCATGCCATTATTCGCCAAATCAAGCGCATAGGAGCTCGTTACGTTCGTTAAAGCGATGGTCGACGTCCGCGGTACTGCGCCTGGTATATTAGCAACGGCATAATGAACGACCCCGTGCTTCATATAGATTGGATCTTTATGCGTTGTCGGCCGGTCTACCGTTGCAATCGATCCGCCTTGGTCGACTGCTACATCGACGATTACTGCACCTTTTTTCATACTTTGTACCATCGGTTCTGTTACCAAATGTGGTGCGCGTGCACCTGGAATAAGAACTGCCCCTATAAGCAAATCTGCTTTTGCAACAGCCTCTGCAATATGATATGGACTCGACATCAGCGTATGAATTCTTCCGCCAAAAATATCATCCAAATATCTCATACGGTCCGCACTTTTCTCCAAAATAACTACATTTGCACCCATCCCCAGCGCAATTTTCGCCGCATTCGTCCCTACGATACCGCCACCAATAATGACGACCTCTGCTGGTGGAACACCTGGAACCCCGCCGAGCAGCACCCCTCTTCCACCGTTAAACGCTTCTAAAAACTGCGCACCTACCTGCACTGACATTCTGCCTGCCACTTCACTCATCGGCGTAAGCAGCGGCAGGCTGCCGTTTGCAAGTTGTATCGTCTCATAAGCGATACCAGTCACTCCACTATCCACGAGCGCTTTCGTTAAATCAGGGGCTGCGGCCAAATGCAGGTACGTAAACAGCAACAAGCCTTCGCGAAAATAACCGAACTCCTCAGAAAGAGGCTCTTTCACCTTCATAATCATTTCCGCTCGCGTCCATACCTCTGCTGCGGTCGCAACGATCTCAGCACCTTCACGCTCGTAATCGCTGTCTTCAAAACCACTGCCGCTGCCCGCTCCTGTTTCTACAAGCACTTTATGCCCAGATCCTGACAACATCGTAACGCCAGCGGGAGTTAAGGCAACACGGTACTCGCTTTGTTTAATTTCTTTTGGTACGCCTACAATCATGCCCATTTCCTCCTCTAAAGCTTTGTGATTGTTGATGCTTAAATAACCGCTTTCTATGTTGTATGAGAGTTCAGTAAGGAATGATCGTCCTTTCCGTGAACTTCACAGCAAAATATATGTAGAACATAAGCTTCATTTCTATACTTTGTTATATTTCGAAAAATATGTGTCAAATTGACAAGTACCCATACCGAAATACGTCCTATCCCATAGACTGAAAAAGGAATTGCTTGATTAGGGGGGTTCTAGGTCCATTGTCAAAAATAAAAGGTATATTTAAAAGCTGTATTTCTTGTAAATCGTCTCAAAACACCAATCGGAAACTAATAACACTCCAATCAGCTAAATCCTATAAACGCTGTCTTCGGCATCTCAAACAACTCGGAATTACCCCGTTCAAAACCGTCTCAAAAAGCCGAATCATCGGTTGTCATTTTCATAAAAACTCGTCTTTACAGTCACTCTTGAGTCTTCCGCAAGTTAAGATTGTCGAAAAAGATTTCAAAATCCGCGCTCACGGCCTGCGTATTAATAATCCAAGGAAACACAGCTATGCAATGCCCCTGCTCACGCCAGCTACAATACCCGCAATTTTGCCATGGAACATTATTCGAGTAAAAGCACCCGAAGCATGGGCTACAACACGGGGAAAATCCATTAATGTCGCTATCCTCGACACAGGAATCGCCAATCATCCCGACTTGAATATCGCTGGCGGGATTAATACAATTAACGGCGGTTCTTACGCTGACGATAATGGTCATGGCACCCATGTGGCAGGCATCGTCGCAGCAGCGGGTAGAGCAGGCAAATCATTGGGCACCGCTCCTGAGGTCAATTTGTATGCGGTTAAAGCGCTGAATGAGGACGGAGAAGGATTTGTTTCGGATATTATTGAGGGAATCAATTGGTGTGTCAAAAATCGCATGAATGTCATAAATATGAGCTTTGGCGTACTCGGCTCTGAAAGCAGCGATACGCTGCACAACGCGATAAAACGAGCAGCGAAGCAAGGCATCATCATCGTCGCATCTGCTGGCAATGAGGGGCGTGCAAGCGGAGTTATCGACGAACCGGCATCTTTTAAAGAAACGATAGCGGTAGCGGCTACGACAAAAGCAAATAAAATAGCTACTTTCAGCAGCAGAGGCAGCGGGATCTCCGTTTCAGCCCCCGGCGAAAATATATTATCCACATGGCTTGGCGGTAAATATAAGAAGCTATCCGGTACAAGTATGGCCTCACCTCATGTTGCAGGCGGTGCAGCCTTGCTGCTTGCAGCAAGGCCTCGGCATAGTCGCTACGCGGTAAAAACAAGGCTGCAAAAAAAAGCGTTCAAGCTAAATAATTATAGTTCGTTTGCACAAGGTGCTGGTTTAATGCAGCTTGATCATATTTTTAAAGCTTAATAGAATGCCAAAACGGCTTGCCGTCCAGTTACGCTGGGCAGCCAAGCCGTTTATGATTGATTCTCATTTGGGTTTGCAAGGTCGTTTTTCTCTTTGCATCGATGACAAATGCCTTGAAAATCAAGGCGATGATCAAGCACAAAAAATCCGTATTCCTGCTCTAGCCTCTCTTCTAAAGGCAAAAGCCAGTCATCCTTGATTTCATCCATAGTTCCACATTGTACACATATGAGGTGATGGTGGTGATGTTTATTGCTGTCCGTACGAAGATCGTACCGCGCTACCCCGTCGCCAAAATTCAATTTTTCGACAACATGCATTTCACTAAGCAATTCCAATGTCCGATAAACCGTTGCAAGTCCGATTTCTGGAGCTTTATCCTTAACTAGCATAAATACATCTTCAGCGCTAAGATGGTCATCTTCATTTTCAAGTAAAACTCGTACCGTTGCTTCGCGCTGCGGGGTTAATTTGTAGCCCTGCGACTGCAACTGTTGTTTAATCTTATCAATCCGGGCTTCCATGATTTCCCCCCTACCACATGACTGCGCCTTTTTCAGGAAAGGTTTCCTCTCATTATAGGGGCTAACATGCCGTAAAGTCAAACATTTTGGTGTCAGATTGTGGCGCTAACGGACGCGAGAAGGGGCGAAACCCAACTGATTAATGTTGGTGAAATATAAGCCTCTAACAAAGCTGCTCCTGCAAAAAGAAATAGCATCAACACAGCTGTTGATGTAAACGAGCCCAGCTCAGGCGCAAGTTCCCCCTTTTGCCGAAGGAGCCTATTTTTGATAACGAACATGGAGAAGGATATTGCAGCAGCACTCATGATAACCATTGCCGGTATTGCAATAATATTCTGAGGCGCGATAGAGACCAGCGAGAACAGTACTCCCTTCCACGCATATTGATTGATCAGCGTCCCTACCGAAAACCCAACTAATGCCCCTTTCAAAAAATTAAGCGCGAGCACTCCCGGTATGCCAATCACCGTAATTCCGAGCAGCCATAGTACAAGCAGCCACTTGCTATGGAAAAAAAACCGATCCCAAAACGAATCCGCAGCTCCAGAACCGATGCCCTGATTGATCAGTTGAACATATTGATCTACATCTTGAGCAAGATCCTGCTGCTGCTCCAGCGTCAGTGCATTGACCATCAATGCGCCGAAGATGACACCTACGATAAAAAGAACCGACACAAAAACGTATAACGACAATTGATTTTTGGCCATGGTCACCGGACCTTTCGGAGTTGTTTGACCCCGCCCTAAAATTAGGGCCTTACTTTTAGATAGACCGTACCTATAGATAGGACACATCCTACAGTTAGGCTACAACCTTGATAAAGGACACTACCTATATTAAGGACTTCTAACACACTACATAAAGGCTTTTCGACCCCACCCAAACCCTCCCTTCCAAGGGAGGGCCCCAAGGGTTGCACCCTCTGGACACCCGCAATTCGACTAACGTTAGCGATACTCTGTGCGGATATGCTTGGCTTACTGTGGAGCGCTTTCGTCCCTGCGGGACACGCTGGAAGTTTGTGATTGCAGTGTATGCTGATCAATACTCGTTTTGAGCTACTTCAAAACTTCTTTTAAAACCTTCTAAAACTAATAGCAATGACTTGTAGCTTAGTTTTTTATTTTAGAGTTTTAGTTAAAACCCTTCCAAACTCTCCCTTCCATGGAAGATCCAAAAGGGTTGCACCCGCAGGACAACAGTAACTCGACAAACGTTGGCGGTACTCTGTGCTGGAACACATGGTTTAAGGTGGAGCACTTTCGTCCTTACTAGACACACTTGGAGATTGTCAGTTTCATTAGTTAGTTATTTAGTTTAGTTACAAACATATAGCCATATAGTAGAAAATTTAAAGGAATTTCAATATTATTGAAAACCAAGTTTCAATTTTTGGGTGTTTTTTTATAATTTGCGCTGATTATAACAATATAAATTTATGCTTCTAGAAATTGAGATCGATCAATGAATAGATTAGTTTAAAACAATAAAGATCCACTGCTCTAGATGCTAACGGACATCAGATACCTTATTTAGCTATTCTCCACCTTTTTTCTGATCTTACGGACATAGGATCTCTTATTTAGTTTTGAAAGCTTTGATTATGCTCCTTTTCATCCAAATAACGGAACTCATGTCCGTTAGTAGTCTGTTTATATCGATTTCTTCACAAATAACAGCTTTCATGTCCGTTAAGAGCGTATTTCACGACTCAAAAGCAACCTTGATATACACAATGAACCTTGCAGTGCTAAATACGAGAAGTGCGTCCCCAAAAGTAAGAGAACCACCGTAAACTAAAAAATTAACACTCAAAAACAAATATAAGAGCAGTTAAACATAAAGAAAACAATAAGCCAAAATTAGAAATATACAGCTTACGGTTCTAGAGTTCAGCAGTTCTACAGTTCTATGGTTCTAGAGTTCTGCAGTTCTATGATTCTAGAGTTCTAGAGTTCTAGAGTTGTTGAGTTGTTGAGTTCTTGAGTTCTTGAGTTCTTGAGTTCTTGAGTTCTTGAGTTATTGAGTTATTGAGTTATTGAGTTATTGAGTTATTGAGTTCTTGAGTTCTTGAGTTCTTGAGTTCTTGAGTTCTTGAGTTCTTGAGTTCTTGAGTTCTTGAGTTCTTGAGTTCTTGAGTTCTTGAGTTCTTGAGTTCTTGAGTTATTGAGTTATTGTTATTGAGTTATTG
>NZ_JBFREL010000028.1:0-80546 GCF_052114265.1 Paenibacillus sp. MCAF9 | reverse complement strand
AGGCATGGTATCGCCGCTGGCAACACAGCCGAACCAAGGCATGGTATCGCCGCTGGCAACACAGCCGAACCAAGGCATGGTATCGCCGCTGGCAACACAGCCGAACCAAGGCATGGTATCRCCGCTGGCAACACAGCCGAACCAAGGCATGGTATCACCGCTGGCAACACAGTCGAACCAAGGCATGGTATCGCCGCTGGCAACACAGCCGAACCAAAGCATGGTATCGCCGCTGGCAACACAGCCGAATAAAGGTAAGGTGTCCCCTCAAGCGACACAGCCAAACCAAGGCAGTATATCACCGCTGGCGACACAGCCGAACCAAGGCAGTGTATCACCGCTGGCAACACAGCCGAACCAAGGCGCGGTATCGCCATTTGCGACACAGCCGAACCAAGGCGCGGTATCGCCATTTGCGACACAGCCAAACCAAGGTGCAGTATCGCCGTTTGCAACACAGCCAAACCAAGGCATGGTATCGCCGTTTGCAACACAGCCAAACCAAGGCATGGTATCGCCATTTGCAACACAGCCGAACCAAGGCATGGTATCGCCGTTTGCGACGCAGCCGAACCAAGGCATGGTATCGCCGTTTGCGACGCAGCCGAACCAAGGCATGGTATCGCCGTTTGCGACGCAGCCGAACCAAGGCATGGTATCACCTTTTGCAACACAGCCGAACCAAGGGATGGTATCGCCGTTTGCAACACAGCCGAACCAAGGGATGGCTTTCCCATCGAGCATGCAGCCTGAATATGGTTATGGCTCCGGCTATGGTCATGGCGTTCATGGGAATGTAATGCCGGTTCAAGTGCAAAATGATGGCGGTTATGGTTATCCTGTAGCTGGTTTCTCCCCGTACTCACAGCCGTTTCCATCTAATCAGGGTTGGCCTCAAACAGCCGGTGTAGGCAATATGAATCAAGACGATTGCGGCTGCAAAGGAAATCGTTCTGATCAAAACACCGCAAAGGCGGCTGACGTACAAATTGAAAAACCAGCAAAGATAGTTGTACCAAAGAAATCGAACAAAAAAGCAGTTATTCGAACAGTTTCCACACGGCCTAATAAACCGAAAAAACGTGGAAATCAGCCTTGGATCAATCGTTAAATGAATGCATGCTGCCCCAAAGGTCAACTATCCTTTGGGGTTTTCTTTATTATGAATACATAATGCTAGTCATTTTTTTGAAAAAACAGGTATCGGACAAGCAGCTTAAACTATGGATTCTTACAAATAAATCGTTTTGAATATTTATGTAATTAAGGAGCATACTATCAAAAAATATAAAGAAGGGGTCTTCCCTATGATGGAATTCAGCCTTTGGAAAAACTTAAAGAAACGTTTAAAGAGAAAGCGGCGTCCCGTTTGGATGTTAGGCGTTATTATGTTTTGCTTGCTAGCAGGTTGGCTCTTTATCGCTAATAAAAATGTTGTCACAGCTGCACCCAAACCATCAGCGAATCAAACGAGCGTTATTCAAGAGCTTGAGAAGCTTGATGGAGCGCTATCTGCAAAGCTGCGCCTCGTATATGTGTGCGGCGAAGAATCGAAGCTTCTGGGTCAATTGATGAGTAAGGAGATTGTTCAGCTAGTGCTTGCACATCCGGAGTGGAAGGTCATGTTGAATCAAGAACAGGGTACCGTTCAGTTTGAAGAGCGTATTGAGGATTTGTCCGAGCATTGTAAAGCGAATGCGTATATGGGCGTCGACAAGAAAGGGAATCTTACACTTTATGACGGAGCTCCAAAAAAAGAAAAGGTTGTTCGAACCTTTTTCCAGCTGGACGTACGTTATATGGAGAGCAGTTTGCCGCAGGATAAGCTGGACCAGCTTACCAGAGGGATTCGGATAACCGACATGGAAGAATATAATAGTGTTCTATCCACCTATAGCGACTATGCTATTGAGCAAAATCAGAAAGTAATGAACCCAGCCTATCAGCAAGAGTAAGTGACAAAGGAGATCGCACATCATCGTGCGGTCTCCTTTCTTTATGTCTAAAGGCCGAAATATCAAACGCGCGTTCTCATTCACGCCATCTTTTGCTATAATGGATGAAGCAACTTTCAGTGAGTATGTGGAGAAAGCAGTTATTTTGAGGAGATGACCGTTTGCGCGTTCTTGGAATTGACCCTGGTTATGCGATCGTTGGATTTGGTTTCATAGATAAGATCGGACACAAGCTTACGCCCGTGCAATACGGTGCGATTCAGACGGAAGCTCATACGCCTTCAGAGCAGCGTTTGCTGCAAGTTTACGAGTCTGCGGGCGCTTTAATGGATAAATATAAGCCGGATACTGTGGGCATAGAGAAACTATTTTTTAATCGAAACGTGACGACGGCTTTTGATGTGGCGCAGGCTAGGGGCGCTATTATTTTGGCTGCTGCGCAGCGTGGATTGCCTATTGGCGAATATACGCCGCTTCAAGTAAAGCAGGCGGTTGTTGGTTATGGCAAAGCGGAGAAGAAACAAGTGCAAGAAATGGTTAAGGTTTTTTTGAAGCTTTCGGCAGTGCCGAAGCCCGATGATGTTGCCGATGCGCTCGCTGTTGCGATCTGTCATGCGCACTCGGTCGTGCTCAATCAGAAAATAAATGAGGTGAAACGTTCATGATCGATTTTTTAAGAGGCAATGTCGTCCATCTAGAATCCGAATATATCGTTCTGGACGTAAGAGATACCGGCTATCGTGTATTTACTCCTAATCCGTATGCATTTGCAAAAAAAGAAGAGCCCGTCGTCGTCTATATTCATCATAACGTTCGCGAGGATGCTGTTTTGTTGTTTGGCTTTGAGACGAGAGAGGAGCAGACGCTGTTCCGCAAGCTGCTGGAGGTATCCGGCATTGGTCCGCGCGTCGCTTTGGGCATTTTGTCAGGAGGTCGACCGGATGCGGTTATAGCCGCTATTCAGCAGGAAAATATAGCGTTTCTCATTAAGCTTCCGGGCATAGGTAAAAAAACCGCACAGCGGATGATTCTAGATCTAAAGGACAAGCTGATCGGGGCGGGGCTGGATGGAGGTCTTTTGACTGCAGCAGGTGTTGCGCTTGATCTCACATCGAGCAGGCATTCAGGTCAAGGCGCAGGCACCGCTTGGCAGGAAGCAAGGGAAGGGCTTGCTGCGCTGGGCTACACAGCAGCGGAGCTTGATAAAGCATGGAATGGATTGCAGCATAGCGTTACGGCGGAGGAATCAGTCGATTCTTTGATGAAGCGGGCTTTGCAGCAGCTATTTAAAGGTTAAAGTAGGGAGATGAAGGCAGATGGATGATAGAATCATTTCCGCCAACCTGATGATGGAAGATCAGGCAGTTGAGCTCAGCTTGCGTCCCCGTTATTTAGCCGAATATATTGGGCAAACAAAAGCCAAGGAAAACTTGAAAATATATATTGAAGCAGCAAAATTGCGCAAAGAAGCGCTTGATCATGTACTGCTGTATGGTCCTCCGGGTCTTGGTAAAACGACTTTGTCGAACATTATTGCCAATGAGCTCGGAGTGAGCCTTCGCACGACATCCGGACCTGCAATTGAACGTCCTGGTGATCTTGCTGCACTGCTCACGAACCTGCAGGAAGGCGATGTACTCTTTATTGATGAAATTCATCGCCTTCATCGCACGGTAGAAGAAGTATTGTACCCGGCAATGGAAGACTTTGCACTCGATATTATGATTGGCAAAGGGCCGAGCGCTCGATCGGTTCGACTCGATTTGCCGCCTTTTACTTTGATTGGCGCGACTACAAGAGCAGGGCTTTTATCAGCACCGCTTCGTGATCGTTTTGGCGTAGTGAGCCGATTAGAATTTTATACGATGGATGAGCTTGCGTTCATCGTGGCTAGAACAGCGGAAATATTGAATGTCAGCATTGTAGGAGAAGCGGCTTCTGAGATTGCGATGCGGTCTCGAGGAACACCTCGGATTGCGAATCGTCTTCTTAAACGAGTGCGTGATTTCGCGCAGGTGCGCGGCGACGGCGTGATCACACATGATATCGCGCGTTCGGCGCTTGAGCTGCTGCAGGTAGATAAAATGGGACTCGACCTCATCGATTTCAAAATGCTGCAAGCGATGATGACTACTTTTGCCGGCAGGCCAGTTGGCCTTGATACAATTGCAGCAACGATAGGCGAAGAAAGCCAAACGATTGAGGATGTCTATGAGCCGTATTTAATGCAAATCGGTTTTCTACAGCGAACGCCGCGAGGCCGGATTGCTACGGAAAACGCCTATCGTCACCTAGGTCTACCAATACCGGGGAGGTAGTACGCCATGAGTTCCAGAGCCAATGGTGCCGCTGAGAAACTTTATGTTATCTATGATGGCCATTGCAATCTGTGCCTGGGTTCCATTGCGAAGCTGAAGGAGCTTCATTCTAAAGCGGATTTGCATTATGTTCAAATTCAACAGTTGGAGGCAGCAGGCAGTACGGAACAGCTAATTCCCTCCGTTGGTTTGTTGAAATTTGATGAGTTGTATGAGAAAATGCATGTTGCTGATGAGCAGGGGCAGCTCTTTGCTGGTGCGGATGGAATTGTCCGTATATTAAGAACGGTAAAGGGCTTCCGCTGGCTATCCGTACTATATCGAATACCTGGTATGAGAAGCATAGCAAATCGTATGTACAAATTTGTAGCCAAAAGAAGATATGAATGGTTTGGATCTACAGAACAAAGCTGTTCCGTTAATGGCTGCGAATTGCCGCAGAAGAGGGAGGAGAACAACAGGAATGTCAATTAAACGAAATATGAAGCGTTACTTAATCATGACGATCGCAATTGTACTGCTCGCTACAGCTTGGACAGGCTCTCCATCACAGGCAGCAGTGCCAAAGCTCGACAATATCCGAGTTGCTTTGTTTATGCAATTGCCTGGGAAATACGATGATACGACAGCAGCTGCCACATTTTCATCAACGGGTGGAATGAGCATCGGTGTAAGGCAGCCTGATGGCATCAATAATTGGTTTAATGTAGATGGAGCAGCTACAGCTCGATTCGCAGTTGACAGCTTTAAAGTCAAAGTGTACGAGAGCTCCACGTTTGCTTCAGCTCTAGCTGTGCAGAAACGTTTGCAAGCTTTGAAAGGTACTGCTTTTATAACATCCCTTTCAAAAAATGGTGCAATCATCTATCAGGTTATTGAAGGTACATACAAAACAGCTGCAGAAGCTGTGACTGCACAAACGAAGTGGAAGGGTGATAGTGAGCTGTCTAAGCTAATTGGAGGCTCGAACTCGGTGGTTCAAGGCCCACTTCATTTGGAGAGCGGTCCTTTGACCAGCAAAGCGGATGCGATAGCAGCAGCAAGCGGCTTCGGAGCAGTTGGCCTCGATGCCTATGTTGCTATTCGTTCACAGCAAAGTGGATCAGCGTACTACTCGGTAATGGTAGGGGCGGCTGTATCAGCTGCTGAGCTGCAAATTGTTAAAGCAGCTGCCGCAAATGCTTCAGGCGGAGCTGCGTTGAAGGAGGCCGATGCTAGTTCGGCTTACTTGCTCATAAGAAATGATCATACCGTAACTGCCAAAGCTGAAAGCAGTACTGAGCTCTATATGTTTGCTGGCAACGATACGAAGGTTACGGTATCTCCAATCGGGAATGATCCAATTAAGCTGAACGAGCGGAGCGCTCGCAGCTATAGAGGACTATTTGAGCTTAGTATATTAAATGGACGGATGGCAGTCGTAAATGAACTTCCATTTGAACAATACTTATATTCAGTTGTAGGTGTGGAAATGTACCCTACATGGCCTATCGAAGCACTTAAGGCACAAGCGGTTGCTGCACGCACTTATGCTTTAAATCGAGGATTTGGTTTCCAAATCGCACATGTCGTGGATACGACTTTAAGCCAAGCTTATTACGGTGTAGGCTCAGAGCGGCCATCAACTATTGCTGCCGTCGAAGAGACAGCAGGCGAAGTTGCATTGTACAATGGAAAAGCAATTGATGCGATCTATTCAGCCAACAGTGGTGGATTTACGGCTGATGCCAAAGAAGCATGGGGCAACGCAGTTCCTTATATGCAGGCTGTCAAAAGTCCGGACGCTTCATCGGAGGTAGGTTTGAACAATTGGTACCGCGTTGTTGTCCCTAGCGGAGCTATTGGTTATATTAGAGAGGATTTACTAGCCGAGACAGGAGAAACGACAGCAGCGGGAAGTCGTATCATGCTAGTAAATACAAACGGAACAAAAGTGCGCAAGCATCCACTTATACAGGATACGATCCCTGTCATTGCAACGGTTGACAATGGAACACGGGTCGTTGTGCTGGATAAAAGTGTAGAATCCAATTCAATGACTTGGATACGTGGTCCTTACAGCGCACAAGAAATGTTAACAACGATTAACGGCAAAGTGAAAACTCCCGTCTCAGGTCCGCTCAAATCACTCGAAGTGAGCCAGCGCGGCGCTTCAGGGCGTGCGACAGAAATTGCAGCAAATGGACAAAAGCTAACTGTTACTTATCCAATTGATTATCGTGCTGCACTAGGTGTACAAGGGTCCTTGCCTAGTACGTTGTTCCAGATTGAGGAAACCGCGAAGATTGCTATGCTTGGTGCTGGAGCTACAACACGTACGAAGCCGTCGGATTCGAATCCTGTTTATATGATTAGTGCTGGAGGTACAAAAACAGAGGCGGTTAACGCTAACTTGTTTATATTAGATGGCAGCGGTAATATTCGCGCAGCTACGAAGGAGCCTTCATTCCGTTTTGTAGGGTCTGGCAACGGACACGGGGTCGGATTATCGCAATACGGAGCATTAAGCCTAGCTCAGCAAGGGTATGACTATCAATATATTTTGAAATACTACTACAAAGATGTCACCATCGCTAAGGAATGATTGAATCGATATGAACGTAGAATGGTTTGATTTTGAATTGCCGGAACATTTAATTGCTCAGACGCCATTGCTTGACAGAACGGCCTCGAAATTGCTTGCATTAAACAAGCAAACAGGCGAGTTGAACCACAATAGATTTACGGATTTAGAGCAGTATGTTAAGCCTGGAGACGTTCTAGTTCTAAATGACACTAGAGTTATTCCAGCCAGGTTGACGGGGATGAAGAGCGATACGGGCGCTAAGATTGAGCTGTTGTTATTGAAGCAGCTCGAGGATGGCAGCTGGGATGCGCTCGGAAAACCGGCTAAACGTTTAAAGGTCGGCACCGCTTTATCCTTTGGAGATGATGGTGCAGGCAATCCGCTGCTGCGCGCTGTTGTTGAGCAAGAAGGCGAAATGGGCGGACGTACGATACGGTTTGAATATGAGGGGATATTCCAGGAGCTGCTTGACCGTCTTGGAGAAATGCCATTGCCTCCGTATATCAAGGAAAGGCTTGAAGAACGCGAGCGGTATCAAACCGTGTATTCCAAACATGCGGGGTCGGCAGCAGCACCAACGGCGGGCTTGCATTTTACAGAGGAATTTCTTAAGCGTCTGCAAGCGAAGGGCGTTAAGCTCGCCTACGTAACACTGCATGTTGGACTAGGCACATTTCGCCCAATGTCCGTTGACCTTGTTGAGGATCATGAAATGCATGCAGAGTATTATGAGCTGAGTGAACAAAATGCCGCAATAATTAATGAAGCCAAACGGAGCGGGGCACGTATTATCGCTGTAGGGACAACCTCATCCCGTACGCTGGAAACCGTTGCTGCACGCTTTGAAGGAAAAGCAATCGAAGCTTGCAATGGCTGGACATCTATTTTTATTTTCCCAGGTTACGAGTTTAAGCTTGTCAATGCATTACTCACCAATTTTCATCTACCAAAGTCAACGCTCGTTATGCTTGTAAGTGCGCTGGCTGGACGAGATGCTGTCATGCACGCCTATGAAGAAGCGATTGCTCATGAATATCGATTTTTCAGCTTTGGCGATGCCATGTTTATTTACTAATTAGGAATAGGAAGCGTGAATTGTGGCTGTAAAATATGAATTAATCAAACAATGCAAACAATCAGGAGCAAGACTAGGACGTGTACACACTCCGCATGGTGTGATTGAGACGCCTACCTTTATGCCGGTAGGAACACAAGCTACTGTGAAAACGATGGCTCCAGAAGAACTGAAAGCGATGGATGCTCAAATTATTTTGAGCAACACCTACCATTTGTTCCTAAGACCGGGACATGACATTGTAAGAAATGCCGGTGGATTGCATAAGTTCATGAACTGGGATCGGCCCATTCTAACAGACAGCGGCGGATTCCAAGTTTTTAGTCTTAGCGAAATGCGTAAGATTACCGAGGAAGGCGTACACTTTCGTTCCCATCTCAATGGCGACAAAAAATTTCTTTCACCAGAAGTAGCGATGGAAATTCAGAATGCTCTTGGCTCTGATATTATGATGGCATTTGATGAATGTCCGCCATTTCCTGCCGAGCATGACTATGTGAAGAAATCGTTGGAGCGTACAACACGTTGGGCAGAGCGCTGCCTTAAGGCTCACGCAAGACCGCATGACCAAGGGCTGTTCGCTATCGTTCAGGGGGGGATGTACAAAGATTTGCGTATTCAAAGCGCAAATGATTTGACTTCCATGGATTTCCCGGGGTATGCTATTGGTGGACTGAGTGTAGGGGAGCCTAAACATCTGATGTATGATGTGCTCGACTATACGGTTCCCATTTTGCCAGCGAATAAACCACGCTACCTTATGGGAGTTGGATCGCCGGATGCATTGATTGAAGGGTCTATCCGCGGTATTGATATGTTCGATTGTGTTCTGCCAACGCGTATTGCTCGCAATGGGACAACCATGACAAGCCAAGGCAGACTCGTCATCCGTAATGCGAAGTACGCTGAGGATTATGGTCCTCTGGATCCAGAGTGCTCATGCTATACATGCACGAATTATTCCAGAGCTTATATCCGGCATTTAATTAAAGCGGATGAGACGTTCGGTATGAGGCTAACGACTTATCACAATTTGCATTTCTTGCTACAACTCATGCGGGACGTTCGGCAAGCGATCATGGATGACCGGCTTTTGGATTTCCGGGATTCCTTCTTCACAAGCTACGGCCTGTTCGATAATGAGAAAGGGTTTTGAAAGGAGGGATTTCGATGTTGCAAGCAGCAAGTGAAGCAGGATCAACTAATATCCTACAAATGATTTGGCCTTTTGTGCTTATGTTTGCGGTTTTTTATTTCTTGCTTATCCGTCCGCAGCAGAAGAAACAAAAGACTCGTGCAAGCATGCTTAACCAATTGAAAAAAGGCGATAAAATTTCAACAATTGGTGGATTGCATGGCACGGTCGTTGAGCTGAGTGACGATACGGTTGTTATTCGTGTCAACGATACAACTAAAATGACATTCGAGCGCAGCGCAATTAATACAATTATCAACTCCGCACCAGCGTCGGTTGATTTAGAGAAATAATAAAAAAACGACTGACATGATTTCATGTCAGTCGTTTTTTTATTTTTTTTGTAAACGCTCATTTCTTCATATTTACGCCAATCATTCCGCCAAATGCGCCTGATAGGAGAGCAGCTCCAAGAAGAAGGACACTGTGAACGGATAAGGAAGCATTTGATGCAAGGAAGCTGATTATGATAACGATTACGCCATAAAGCAAACCGAGCAGTGCGCCATTGTACCAGCCTTTGTTCTCCGAGCGTCTTCCTGATGTAAAGCCCCCCGCCAGTGCTGCGAAGCCGTGAACCAGCATGGCGTTAGAGGGCAAACTGCTTTCCTTCATTGCCGTAAAATGCAAAAGCAGTGAGAGCAGCAATGCGCCTACTGCTAGCCAAATGATTGAAAAAAGCACTCCGGCAAGCAAAGGCGAAGCGATTAAAGGCGGCTTAGGTGCTTGTTTAACCGAGCTCATCATATTCCCCCCAGCGTTATGAACGTATTACTTATCCATATGGTCAAGCTAGGTAGAATAGTACAGGAATTAGCTTGTCAGTATGTATTTATAAGCAGCTTATTCCGCATTGCCATATATTCGTATAAACAGCAGGAGTATGATGTTGTAACGCGTAGGTCAGAATAGCTTTACGGACAAAACGCAGCTGGCGTCAGCTCGAATGATAAAGACGAGGAGGCGGTTTCCTTTGGAATTTTGGGGCCTGTTGATCCGGACGATAATGATTTATTTCGTCGTATTTCTGATCATGCGTTTTATGGGAAAACGAGAAATCGGTAAACTTTCCGTGTTTGATCTCGTTATTTCAGTCATGATTGCAGAGATTGCAGTCATTGTAATTGAAGACATGGAACGGGCGATGTGGGAAGGCATTTTACCGATGGTCGTTTTGATGATTATTCAAGTAGGCAGTGCTTTTATGACGATGAAAAGTCGAAAGCTAAGGCTGCTGTTTGATGGCAAACCAAGTGTAATTATTGACAAGGGCAAGTTGAATAGTGACGTTATGCGCAAGCAGCGGTACAATCTGGATGATCTAATGCTGCAGTTACGGGAAAATAAAATCAGTGCTGTATCGGATGTTGAATTTGCGATTTTGGAGACGAGTGGCAAGTTGTCCGTCATACCCAAGGAAAATGCTGATGAGTCTGAAGAGGGCAGTAATGAAGATCAGGAATCAGAGCGATCCGACCAAAAGCTGAAGCAGTACAATCAAACGAATATTTTTCCACCGAAATATCGCTTTGAGATATTGCCTGTCCCGCTTATTATGGATGGCAAGGTGCAGGACAAAAACTTGGAAAATCTTGAAAAGACAAGATTTTGGCTTAAAAATGTTTTGCAGGAAAGAGGCGTTTTCGATTTTAAGGACGTGTTTTTTTGCACGATTGACTATAAAGGGAAGTTGTTTATTGATACGCACGAGAAAAAACCGCGTTAAAGAGAGGGCTTATCCCTTTCTTTACCGCGGTTTTTATCATTCGACGACCATATCATTGTTATTTAAACCAAGCTCCGAACAATGGTAAACGTGCCATATCGTGGCGATCGATAATTTTCATTACGATCATCAAGATTAAATAAATAATTACGCCAGCTGCGCATGCAAGAAGTAAATTTACCCATTCCATGGAAAGAGGTTCATGATTCATCGTAAACTTAGCGGCAGCTCCCATAATAATCATAGCAGTACCAACTTTTACAAAATCAAGCACTTTCATATGGAAGCCAATGAACCGCAATACGCTAATGCCATGCAATAATGTGACGAGTACGATATTGACATTAATAGCGATTAAAGCACCGTATATTCCAAAATCAGCATTCGATGCAAGTTGAACGATGAGAAATAGCTTGACCACCGCACCAATTAATGTGTTAATTAATGCCGTTCCCGGTTTATTTAGTGCTTGGAGTGCTGCTTGCAGGGGAGCCTGCAGATAGATGAAAATGCCAACGGGAGCGATGAGCTGGAGCATCGGAGCTATTTCGGCATGGTTATAAACGATACGGCAAATCGGTTCAGCTAACAAAGCCATAATAACAACAAAAGGCGCCCCTGAAACAAGTGCAAGCCTCATCGATTGATGCAGCCGTTTGTGGATTAACGCATGATCTCCGCGAGCAGCCGCTTCGGATAAGGAGGGTACCAGTGAAACCGCAAGAGAGTAGGTTAATGCAGTTGGCAATAAAAGCAGCGGTATGATCATTCCTTGCAATGCTCCGTATTGCGCAGTGGCGATGCCTGTTGTAATTCCTGCCGCTGCTAAACTTCGGACGGTAAAGATGGATTCCAGCAAGTAGGAGAAGGAGCCGACCAATCGACTGCCTGTAACGGGAATGGATAAGCTAAGTAATTTTCGCAATACAGGAATGTTTTTTCCTGCTTTTTCATTTGGATGACTAAGAGCTTTTTGTTTGATGCGGGATTTGTCTCTGTAGTATTTCCAAAGCAGAACGGCGAGGCCCCCGATCTCTCCAAGCACGGCACCAAGCATAGCGCCAGCAGCTGCCCATTCAAGTCCATAGGGCAGGAGCATGAAGGAAAATGATAGCGATGCAACAATGCGCAGCAAGGTTTCTACGATTTGAGATACCGCGGTAGGAATCATGTTCTGTTTGCCTTGGAAGTAACCTCGATAAACCGAAGATATGCCAATAATGAGCAGCATAGGTGTCATAACCATAAAGGTGCGGTATACGCGGGCATCCGGCAGCACATGCTTCGTTATCCAAGGTGCAAAAAGAAGCATGAGAGCGGTCAACAATACGCCTAGCGAAGTAACGAGGAGCATTGCCGTTCGAAAAATATACTTTACTCTTTTGGAATCACCTTGCGACTCTGCTTCAGCAATCCATTTGGCAACGGCAAGCGGAATGCCTCCTGTGATTAAGGTTATCATGACCGTTAGAAACGGATAGCTCAGCTGGTATAATCCTACACCCTCTGCCCCCATAATACGGGGGAGTGCAATGCGAGGAATGAAACCAAGCAGCCTGTTAATTAAACCTGCGGCAAGCAATATCATGGCGCCTTTTATAAAGTTTTGCTTTGTTTGATCCGATCGTTTTGTCATTATGATGAACCCTCTTCTCTATCATGGAATAACCAAATGCTGCCTTCTACTGATGTGGAGTCGAAGTCTTTAGACAAGCATGTACTATCATCTTTATGCGCGGCATGTCCAGTTCCATGTCAGTGAATTTATAGATTAGCAGTGAAGCGGGCAGGAAAAAGGCAGAGGCACAGCGAATAGATGGGATACAGCTTTATGTCATAAGCTTTTGGGAGGCGCAGCATGGCAGACGAAGAATTAAATCGTATGATCGAGGAGCTATGCAACAGCAAAGCGGAGGAATTTCATCTCATTGGCTACGAACATGTAACGGGTCAAGAAGTTTGGGAATGCGTTAGCCAGAAATATAACAAATCGGGACAGCCCGAACTACATGAATTAGTAAATGATATTTTATCTTTAAAAGTTATGAAATTTATGAATTTCATGACGATAAGCGCATACAAAGGAACCCAATTTTAAATTGACGGTTTCTTTTTTTTTGACTCGATTTTGTCCCGTCTGTATAATAGGAATATTGAGATCATAAGGGGGATTTAGACGTATGTTCGGGAAGAGAATAATTGCCTTCCTTGCGATCGTAGTCATTATGTTTGGCGTTATCGCTTGGACAAGCCCATCGCTAGTGAAAGACGTAAGGCTAGGCCTTGATTTGAAAGGCGGATTTGAGGTTTTGTACGAAGCTACGCCGCTTGAAGGTGGAGAAGCTGTAACACCACAATCACTAAAGGAAACGGCAAAAAGTTTGGAAAAGCGGATTGACGAGCTCGGTATTGTAGAGCCGGAAATTACAACTGAAGGCTCAAACCGCATTCGTTTGAGACTTGCAGGTGTTGCGAACGAGAATGAAGTAAGAGACATTCTTGCCAAACCAATTAATTTAACGTTCCGCGGACCTGACGGCAAGATCGAGCTGGACGGCAGCGATTTTAAGCAAAATGGTGCAGGTGTTGGTTATGACAACTTAAGCAAACCTTTTGTTACGATCGAACTTAAGGATGCGAAAAAATTCGAGGAAATTACAACTCGTTTGATCGGTTCGTATTTAGCGATCTATCTAGATGATAAAGAGCTTTCCAGACCATCCGTAAGAGAACCGATTTCAGGTGGATCAGCTACAATTACGGGAGAATATACCGTAAATGAAGCGAGAGATATGGCCGATATGATTAACCTCGGAGCATTGCCTCTCAAGCTGACTGAGAAATATACGCAAAGCGTTGGCGCTAAACTTGGACTTGCTTCCTTGAAAGACACCGTTGAAGCTGGTGTTATCGGAACAGTCATTATTTTGATATTCCTTGTTATTTTGTTCCGTATTCCAGGCATTGTAGCTGGTATTACAGTAATTACTTATACATGGCTCTTGATCGTAGTATTTAATTTAATGAATGCGACCCTGACACTCCCAGGTATAGCCGCCTTTGTGCTTGGTATAGGTATGGCGGTTGATGCCAATATCATCATGTATGAGCGGATAAAGGAAGAGATTCGAAGCGGAAAAAGCTTGCTTTCATCGCTTAAAGCTGGATCGAAAAACTCATTCCGTACCATTATGGATGCAAACATTACGAACATCATTTCAAGCGCAGTATTGTACTTTATCGGTAACGGAGCGATTCGTGGTTTTGCATTAACGATGATTTTCAGTATTTTGGTAAGTATGCTGACAAACATCTTCTTGTCCCGCTTTTTAATTATGCTCCTTATTAAGAGCAACCTGTTTACAAAACCAAGCTACTATGGTGTGAAGGAGGCAGAAATCCGTGAACTTTAATACAAAAATTCGTTATGATTTCATCGGGAACCGCAATAAGTTCTTTCTGTTCTCGATCACGTTAACCGTAATCGGCATCTTGTCTTTGCTTTTTTTCAGCCTTAATTTCGGTGTTGATTTCAAGGCCGGTACGAATATGGATATTTCAGTAGGCAAAGCAGTTACCCAGCAGGACGCGAAAGAAATTCTTGTGAAAGCAGGAATCGAAGGCATCACGCCTACAGTTGGCGGTACAGGTGAAGAACGTGTAACGGCTCGTTTTGATGAAGTGCTTACACAAGCCAAAATTACTGAAATTCAAGACTTATTTAAAGCGAAGTATGGTGATCAAGTATCGGCTGAGGTTAACGTCGTATCGCCGGACATGGCGCAGGAGCTTGGGATCAAAACGATCTGGGCAGTACTGATTGCCAGTGTAGCCATTATGATTTATGTCATGATTCGTTTTGAATGGCGCTTTGCACTAGCTGCGAACATTGCGATTTTGTATGACGCCTTTGTCGTTATCGCGTTGTTCTCGATATTCCGTCTGGAAGTTGATCTTCCATTTATTGCGGCGGTGTTGACAACGATCGGTTATTCTATCAATGATAAAATCGTTATTTTTGACCGGATTCGTGAAAATCTTCGATTTGGTCAATATAAAAACCGTGAGCAGCTTGCTGAGATGGTTAATGCAAGTATTTGGCAAACAATGGCGCGTAATATCTATACTGTATTAGCAGTGCTTATCGTTGCAGTATGTTTGTTCATCTTCGGAAGCGAGTCAATCAAGCTATTTGCCCTAGCAAAAATCATTGGTCTTACAAGCGGTGCGTACTCGTCCATTTGTATCGCGAGCCCGCTATGGCTAATGCTAAAAGGCAGACAAAAGCCGAAGGCTGTTGTTAAGAAAACAGCTTAATTATAAGCAGTTGAATGCTTACGAAGTGGTTTTGCATGCGCAAAACCTAAGTACATGCTTACGAAGTGGTTTTGCATGCGCAAAACCTAAGTACATGCTTACGAAGTGGTTTTGCATGCGCAAAACCTAAGTACATGCTTACGAAGTAGGTTTTGCATGCGCAAAACCTAAGTACATGCTTACGAAGTAGGTTTTGCATGCGCAAAACCTAAGTACATGCTTACGAAGTAGGTTTTGCATTCGCAAAACCTTGTAGGAGGTATAAATGTCAACCACACAGCGATATGTAAAAGCAGAGTCCGCAAGCTGGGCCGGCTTATGGGGAAACATGCTGCTGGCTCTATTTAAAGGTGTAATAGGATGGTTGTCAGGAAGCAAAGCGCTGCTCGCGGATGCATTTCGAACAGCGGCTGAGGTCGCTGCCGGGGTTGTTGCCCTTTCAGGTTTGAGGGCAAGCCGGCAGCGAAAAATGGCAAACCCGGGTGCCAAAGCGGTACCAGTAGATTTAAGAGGAGAGACGGCGACAACGATATTGTTGTCAGTCGTCCTTCTCATCGTTGGGCTCGAAATTGGTATATCTGCCATTAGAGACCTTTCTGATCGTGTAACGAGCGCTCCGCACTGGAGTGCGGCAGTGGCCATCGCGCTTGCTCTAATCGTGCAGCAGCTGTTTTTTCCATCGAAGGATCGAATGACAGGACTTTATTGTTCAGTCGCAGCATTAGTGGGCGCAAGCGGAGCGATTATTGGCAAAATGCTGAATGTGCCGGTGCTCTATTATTTTGATCCGGCGGCAGCGATCGTTATTGCGGTCATTGTTATCGTAAACGGCTACAGAATGGCTACAGTCTTTATGCGAAAAGATGAACATAGCAAGACTTCAGAGGAAAATCCGGATGAGCTGATGCAGCTTATTCAACGTGTTGATGGAGTCATTACTGTGCAAACCTTGCGAGCGAAAGAGCATGGTCATTATGTCATTGCAGAAATGGTTATTAGTGTAAATCCACGCATTTCTGTTCTTGAGGGTCAAGAGATTGCCAAAAGGGTAAAGCAGCTCGTCATGAAACGTTTTATACATGTCACGGATGTATCGATTTTCGTTGAGCCTTATGATCCTGGTTATCCTTATAAGTCTAATCATGATCCGAATCAGGAGCAGATGCCGACACTGCTGCAATAAGAACAGCAAACAGCAGGAGAGGAGCAAGCAGCATGATTCAAAGGAAGACAAGATGGGCTGTAGCGCCATGGTCTGCTGCCGACGAAGCAAAAGCGAAGGATTTGGCAGCGAATCTTAGTTTGCCGCCGCTAGTAGCGAGACTTCTTGTGCAGCGCGGCTTTGATGATACCGAAGCGGCTGAACGTTTTTTGCGAGGCGGGGTGGAGCATTTTCATAATCCCTATTTATTGCTTGGAATGGAGGCTGCCGTTGCACGCATAAAGCGAGCAGCAGCCAGCAATGAGAAAATAAGGATTTATGGCGATTACGATGCGGACGGCGTTTCAAGCACATCTTTATTGGTACATTTATTTCGATCATTAAACTATGATTTTGATTATTATATTCCTCATCGTGCTTTGGAAGGTTACGGATTAAACAAAAAAGCGATTGAGCTGGCTGCTGAAGAGGGCATCGGTTTAATTGTTACGGTTGATACGGGCATCAGCGCTGTTGAAGAAATAGATTATGCGAAGCAGCTCGGGATTGATGTTGTTGTTACTGATCATCACGAGCCGCCAGAGCAAATCCCAAATGCAGCAGCTGTTGTCAATCCGAAGCAAGAAGGCTGCGCTTATCCGTTCAAAGGACTTGCAGGTGTAGGCGTTGCATTCAAGCTGGCGCATGCTTTATTAGAGCGTCCTCCGCTTGAGTGGGCCGACATTGTGAGTCTTGGAACAGTAGCAGATTTAATGCCGCTTAAAGACGAGAATCGTATTTTTGTTCGCTGCGGTTTAGAGCGATTGAAGAATCATGCAGGGGTAGGCTTCCGAGCGCTGGCAGAGGCTGGCGGCATTGAGCTAGGCAGCATTACTGCGACAGGCATTGCTTTTGGAATGGCACCGCGCATCAATGCAGCTGGAAGGCTCGACCATGCGAAACGTGCAGTCGAACTTCTCACAACCGACGATTATGACAATGCAATTTTGACTGCAATCGGACTGGACAGTTTAAACAAAGAACGGCAGCGCGTAGTGGAGAGTATCGTGAAGGAAGCCGAGCTGCAGTGGCAGGCCAAATGCGACGATGCTGCAGCCGCGAATGCATCACCTCCGCCAGTTATTGTGCTCTCAGGTGAAGGCTGGAATGTTGGTGTCATCGGTATCGTTGCCTCCAAACTGCTAGAACGCAATTATAAGCCAGTTATTATTCTTGGGATAGATGAGCAGACAGGGATGTGTAAAGGCTCTGCGCGCTCCATAGAAGGCTTCGACCTGCATGCAGCCCTTACAGCTTGCGACGAGCTGCTCGATCATTACGGAGGACACCAGGCCGCTGCTGGAATGAGTCTTCATCGCGATCGACTATCTGAATTTGAACAGAAACTTGGCGAGCTGGCTGCTGAATGGCTGAGCGCTGACGATTGGATTCCCAAAACGTCAGTTGATCTTGTATGCTCGGTTAGCGAAGCCACTCTCGATACGATTACCGAGCTTTCACAGCTTGAGCCGTTCGGGATGGGAAATCCATCGCCAAGATTGCTGTTTCAGAAGACGGAGCTTGCAGATCGTCGTACGATAGGCAAGGAGTCAAGACACTTAAAGCTATCTCTAGGAAGCGGCCGTCGTTTATTAGACGGTATCGGCTTCAGTATGGGAATGCTAGCAGAAGGTTTAAAGCCGGGCAGCAAAATAGATGTTGTCGGTGAATTATCTGTTAATGAGTGGAATGGGCAGCGCAAACCTCAGCTTCAACTGCATGATGTGCATTTTGATCCTGCTGCTGTCGAATTTCCAGAGCGCGAGCAATTCGGCAAAGTGTATCAACTGTTGAAACAGCTGGGGCAAGTTCCGCTTCAAGGATTAAATGCTCGCTTATCGAAGCAAAGTGGTTTATCCTTAGAGACGGTTGAGCTTATGCTGGCAGTATTCGAGGAGCTGCAATTTATTAACCGAGACAATGGTATGATGCATGCAGCAGCCTCACCTCAGAAACGTGATTTAGCTACTTCTGAACGTTACCGAGAAGCAAAAGAACAATTTGAAGCAACACAAATTATAATGAATAGTTAGAAATGGAAAGGGTTGACCTCAAGTGTCCAACACACAATACAACTTCAAAGATTACATCCGGGTAATTCCTGATTTCCCGCAACCAGGTATCCGTTTCAAAGATATTACGACGCTTCTGAAAGACGGAGGAGCATATCGTGCTGCGATTGAAGAGATGCGAGTTGCTGTTCAAGATATGAAAATTGACGTCATTGCAGGACCAGAAGCTCGCGGCTTCGTAGTAGGCGCACCGCTGGCGATTGCGCTAGGCGTAGGTTTTGCTCCGATTCGCAAAAGCGGCAAGCTGCCGGGCGAGACGATTACAGCAAGCTACGACTTGGAGTATGGACAGGATAAACTGGCTATGCACAAGGATGCAATCACACCGGGGCAACGCGTACTCATTGCTGACGATCTGCTTGCAACAGGCGGAACGATCGCAACATCGATCAATTTGATTGAGCAGCTTGGCGGTGAAGTAGTAGGCGCAGCTTTTCTAATTGAGCTTGCATACTTAACTGGCCGTGAGAAGCTTAAAGGAATCGATGTATTCTCACTAATGACTTACTCATAATTCAAGCAGCAAGATTGCTCTATAAAATGACCGCCTATCTCCCTTATTCGCATTTTGCGAGAAGGCCAGGCGGTTTTATTTTATTGCTGGAGGTCTCTGGTAGTTGACGCGGTACTGTGATTACAGGCATAATATTATAAAAACTCGGAAAACGCATGAATGGGATCCGCCAGGAGTGTAATCAGAAAGGGACGTTTCATGGGCATTGAGCATTTACTCGAGAAGGCATCCGCCTATATGAAAGAGCAGGACCTTATACGCATCCAGGAAGCCTATGACTTTGCGGAGCAAGCCCATCACGGACAAGTACGGAAATCGGGAGAGCCATATATTCTGCACCCCGTAGCGGTGGCGGATATTCTTGTTGATATGCAAATGGACGTGCTGTCCATTATCGCAGCATTGCTCCATGATGTCGTTGAGGATACAACTGTTGATTTGCAGACGGTGCGTGCGAAATTTGGCGAAACCTGTGCGATGCTGGTAGACGGTCTAACGAAGCTCGAAAAAATTCAATTTCGTTCTAAAGAAGAGCAGCAAAACGAAAACTATCGTAAAATGTTTGTCGCCATGGCTCAGGACATTCGCGTCATTTTAATAAAATTGGCTGACCGGCTTCATAACATGCGCACGCTGAAGTTCCAATCGGAAGAAGCACAGCGTCGTATCGCTTATGAAACGTTGGAAATATTTTGTCCGATTGCTCATCGCCTCGGGATTTCAGCTATCAAATGGGAAATGGAAGATATTGCTCTTCGTTATTTGAACCCGCAGCAATATTACCGTATCGCTAATCTCATGAAGAAGAAGCGTGCGGAACGCGAGCAGTTTATTGACGATGTCATCTCGCGGATTACCGAGAAGCTCGAAGAAATGGGTATTGAAGGTGATATTTCTGGTCGCCCTAAGCATTTGTACAGCATTTACAAAAAAATGACCGATCGCAACAAGCAGTTTACAGAGATTTATGATCTGCTTGCTATTCGTATAATCGTTGATAATATTAAGGACTGCTATGCTACGCTCGGAATTATTCATACGCTCTGGAAACCGATGCCTGGTCGCTTTAAGGACTATATCGCGATGCCGAAGGCGAATATGTATCAATCGCTGCATACGACCGTTATAGGGCCAAATGGAGAGCCTACAGAGGTACAAATTCGTACTTGGGAAATGCATCGCACCTCAGAATACGGAATTGCGGCACATTGGGCTTACAAAGAGGGTTCGCTAGTACCAGGCGGCAACTTTGAAGATAAAATGTCATGGTTCCGAGAAATCTTAGAGCTTCAGCATGAAGCGCGCGATGCGTCGGAGTTTATGGAGTCGCTTAAAATGGACTTCTTTGCCGATCTCGTATTTGTATTTACGCCTAGCGGTGAAGTCATTGAACTGCCAGCTGGTTCTGTACCGCTTGATTTCGCCTACCGGATTCATACCGAAGTGGGCAATCGAACGATTGGCGCGAAGCTGAACGGTCGAATTGTGCCGCTTGACCATAAGCTCAAAACCGGGGATATCGTTGAAATATTAACGTCGAAGCATTCTTATGGACCAAGTCAAGACTGGGTGAAAATTGCGCAGTCCTCACACGCTAGAAGCAAAATTCGGCAATGGTTCAAGAAAGAGCGTCGCGAAGAAAATGTAGCAAAAGGCAAGGATCTGCTTGAGCGTGAGCTGAAGCGTTTAGGACTTGAGCCTTCCGCATGGCTGCAGGAAGATAAGCTGCAGGAGGCTGCCGCGAAGTTCGCATTTAACGATATTGAGGATATGATGTCCGCAATCGGCTTTGGCGGAATTACGGCTGCACAAATTTGCACGAAACTTACCGAGAAGATGCGCAGAGAGGCCGAACTGGCAAGCCAGATTGAGCTTACAAGCGAAATCAAGGAAATAAAATCGCCGGGCAATCGCAAATCACGTCCGAATCAAGGCGTGACTGTGAAGGGCATCGACAATTTGCTCGTTCGTTTTGCACGCTGCTGCAATCCTGTTCCGGGAGATGCCATTATTGGTTACATTACTCGCGGTCGCGGCGTTTCAGTCCACCGAATGGATTGTTTGAACATACCTTTTGGCGATCAGGGCGAAGAGGGCGAACGCGTAATAGAGGTAGAGTGGGAAGATAATATCGATGCCAATTACAGCGTCGATATCGAAATAACCGGACACGATCGCAGAGGCCTTCTGAATGAAGTGCTGCAGGCTGTATCCGAAAGCAAGACGAATATTTCAGCTGTAACCGGACGTTCTGTAAAAAACAAAATGTCGCATATTCATATGACGGTGCTTATCCGCAATGTCGAGCACCTTACTTCGGTCGTTGAGAAGATCAAACGAGTGCAGGATATTTATTCTGTTCAACGGATTATGCAATAATCGTTTTGCTCTTGCCGGATTGAGATCAAAACGAATATCGGAGGTTTTTAAGCAGTGAAGGTTGTCGTTCAACGCAGTAAACAAGCAAAGGTAGTCATTGAGGGTGAAACAGTAGGTTCAATTGACTCGGGGCTTGTGCTTCTTGTAGGCATGACGCATGAGGACACAGAAGCGGATGTCAAATGGATGGCTGATAAGGTAGCTAACCTGCGTATTTTTGAGGATGAGTCAGGCAAAATGAATCATTCTATTTCAGATGTTGGCGGGCAGCTGCTTTCGGTCTCACAGTTTACACTGTATGGAGACTGCCGGAAAGGCAGACGCCCTAACTTCATGGCAGCCGCCAGACCCGAACAAGCAGAGCAGCTGTATGATTTATTTAATGAGACGCTTCGTTCCACCGGATTGGTCGTGGAAACGGGGCGCTTTGGTGCGATGATGGACGTGGAGCTAGTGAATTCCGGGCCTATAACGTTAATTTTGGATAGCCGTATTTAACTAAGGCAACGCGGGAAACAATATAGTGTAGGCTGTGCACGCATCATAAGAAGCTTGTACAAGCAGTATGCCATATTGGAGGTAAACCGCGAATGCACCAATCACGCAAGGAACAAGGGATGGAACGAGCATCTCGCAGACTGCTTCATTCCGATCGCAGAGAAGCTAAAATTTTTGCAGAGCTTGAGGAAGATATGGAAGCAGCGGAGGAGTGGGCGGGTTTCCCGCAGCACCCGCGCCGCGATAATTTGGGTCAACTATAGCATAAGTATACCGCCGCCCAAGCCGAGAGCTGGGGCGGTTATCTTTTGAAATAAACTATTGGAGAAAAGGACATCTACACAATGCCTCCATTAAAACGCTTTCGAAATTGTAATATTACTGTAATCAATCTCTAACTTTTTTTTAATATCATTGACCTATAATAGAACTCGACCCCCTTTTTAAAATATATTTTACTTTTGGACCTACAAATACGTTTTGTAGGTTTTTTTCTGCCTATTTTAAACAGGATGGCGTTGCTTGGGCAGTTCGATCTTGACTTTAATCTTAGTCAGAGGTAAAATTAGTCCTCAGTATAGATATGGATTCGTTGATGGGACAAAGTAATTCTACGCCTTATATTCAGAGAGGGACGTCACTTGGCTGCAAGCGTCCTTATATTGGCAGAATGAACAGACTTCCCGGAGAACAGACGGTGAACGGCAGGGTGGCAGCAAGCTATTAGGCTTGCAGCTAACGCACAGTAGCTGGACTGCGGATGACGGACGTTAACCGTCTTTGAGCGAGCCGAACGCATAGGATGCAGGCTCGAAATGTGGGTGGTACCACGGGAGATTCACTCTCGTCCCTTATGGCGCAAGCTATTAGGAACGGGAGTTTTTTGCGTTTTCCGAAATTTAACCCGTTTATTATGAGGGCAGGAGGGGTTATTCAATGGCATTTCAGAAAATGCCGGGCACACAGGATATTTTGCCTGGCGCGGTAGAGAGATGGCAGTATGTGGAGCAGAAGGCTCGGGATATTTGTCAGCGTTATAATTTCCGGGAAATTCGTACGCCGATATTTGAATCCACTGAGCTGTTTCAACGGGGCGTCGGTGAAACGACCGACATCGTTGAGAAAGAAATGTATACCTTCACAGACCGCGGCAATCGCAGTCTGACGCTTCGTCCGGAAGGAACCGCAGGCGTTGTAAGGTCTTACGTAGAGAACAAGCTGTACGGCGAGCCAGACGTGTCTAAATTGTATTATATCGGTCCGATGTTCCGTTATGAGCGGCCACAGGCAGGCCGTTATCGCCAGCTGCATCAATTTGGCGTTGAGGCTATCGGTTCGGTTGATCCTGCTATAGATGCAGAAGTCATTGCACTTGGCTATACCTTTTATACAGAGGTGGGTCTAAAAGGCGTACGAGTTGAAATTAATTCCGTCGGAACACCGGCTGTACGCGCGGTGTTCCGCGAGCGTCTGCTTGCTTTCTTAGAGCCTAAGCGTGAGCTGCTCTGCAAGGATTGCCAATCACGGATGGATCGCAATCCGCTGCGCGTGCTTGATTGCAAGGTCGATCAAGAGCATTTTACGGATGCGCCGTCTATTTTGGACAGCCTGGACGAGGAATGCCAAATTCACTTTGATAAAGTAAAAATGTATTTGAGTGACATGGGCATTCCTTATGAAATCAATCATCGCCTCGTTCGCGGACTCGACTACTATACCCATACAGCCTTCGAATATAAGGCAGAGGGTATCGGTACGATCGATACTGTCGGCGGCGGCGGTCGCTATAATGGCCTAGTATCAGAAATCGGCGGTCCTGAACAGCCGGGTGTCGGTCTTGGCTTAGGTCTTGAAAGAACGATTTTGCTGCTTCAGCATCAAGAAACAGAATTGCCGGTTTTTAATCAAATCGATGTGTATGTGGTTGCGCTTGGCGAAGCTGCAGAGCGTGAGGTAACTAAGCTCGTTTACCAGCTAAGACAGCAAGGCATACGTGCAGAGCGCGATTATCTTGGTCGTAAAATGAAGGCGCAAATGAAGTCGGCAGACCGTCTTCAAGCCCGTTTTACCGCTATACTAGGCGACGATGAGCTTGAGCGCGGCGAGATTTCCTTGAAAGACATGACAAAAGGCGAACAGCGTGTTGTTGAACTGGATAAGCTCGCTGAAGAAATTAGTAGTTCGTTTGCTACACAAAAATAAATCTAACTAAACGAGGAGAATGAACACAATGTTGTTAAAAACACATCACTGCGGCCGCTTAACGAAAGCGGACGTTGGTCAATCAGTTATTCTAAACGGCTGGGTACAACGTCGCCGCGATCTTGGCGGTGTCCTATTTATCGATCTTCGCGACCGTTCTGGTATTGTACAAACGGTATTCAACCCAGATTTCTCTGGTGACGCACTAGCGATCGCTGACCGTGCTCGTAATGAGTTCGTCCTTGCCATTCAAGGAACAGTAGTGGAGCGCGATGCTGAAACTTACAACGCTAACCTTGCTACCGGTGAAATTGAAGTTCGTGTTACAAAAATTGAAGTGTTGAACGCTGCCAAAACGCCTCCATTCCCAATTGAGGATGGCGTAGAAGTAGACGAGTCGCTTCGCTTGAAATATCGTTACCTTGACCTGCGTCGTCCAGAAATGCAAAAAACGTTGTTGCTTCGTTCGAAAGCTGCAAAGGTTTTCCGCGATTTCCTAGACGGAGAAGGCTTTATCGACGTAGAAACACCAATTTTAACGAAAAGCACGCCTGAAGGCGCGCGTGATTACTTGGTGCCAAGCCGTGTGCATGAAGGTGAGTTTTTTGCATTGCCGCAATCGCCGCAAATCTTTAAGCAGCTTCTAATGGTTGGCGGTATTGAACGCTACTACCAAATCGCTCGCTGCTTCCGCGATGAGGATCTTCGTGCAGACCGTCAACCGGAATTCACGCAAGTCGACATCGAGACTTCTTTCCTTTCACAAGATCAATTGCTTGCTATGATGGAAGAGCTGACAGCTAAACTTTTGAAAGAAACAGTTGGCGTAGAGCTTGAGCTTCCGTTCCAACGCATCACTTATGCAGATGCAATGAACAAATACGGCTCCGACAAACCGGACCTTCGTTTTGACCTAGAAATTAAAGATATTACCGATATCGTTTCAACTAGCGATGTAAAAGTATTCGCAAGCGTTGCAGCAGGCGGCGGCGTTGTTAAAGCGTTGAACGCTAAGGGCTGTGCAAGCTGGAGCCGCAAAGAGCTTGATGACTTGCAGCCGTTCGCTGCTCGTTATGGCGGTAAAGGGCTAGCTTGGATCACCGTGAAGGATGGCGAATGGCGCGGGCCGATCGTTAAGTTCCTTAAACCGGAAGAGATTGCTTCGCTAACTGAGCGTCTGCAAGTTGAAGATGGCGATTTGCTAACTTTCTCTGCAGATAAGAAAAAAGTGGTTTGTGATGTACTCGGCAACCTGCGCTCTAAGCTTGGTAAAGACCTCGGCCTGATTGACGAATCGAAATTCAAGTTTGCTTGGGTTGTTGACTTCCCATTGCTTGGCTGGGATGAGGATGCGAAGCGTTATGTTGCTGAACACCACCCGTTCACACGTCCAAATGAAGACGACCTTCATTTCTTCGATACTGATCCAGGCCAAATTCGCGCACAAGCATACGATCTAGTTCTGAACGGTTATGAAGTTGGCGGCGGCTCTATGCGTATTTACAAGCGTGAGGTACAAGAACAAATGTTCAAAGCGCTTGGCTTTAATGCGGAAGAAGCACAAGAAAAATTCGGCTTCTTGCTGGATGCATTTGAATATGGAACGCCTCCACACGGCGGTATTGCTTTTGGTTTCGACCGTCTGGTGATGCTGCTTACAGGCCGCACGAATTTGCGTGAGACGATTGCATTCCCAAAAACGGCAAGCGCAACAGATCTTCTCTGCGATGCGCCGTCCGAGGTCGAGCTTTCGCAGCTTGAGCAATTGCATATCCGTACAGTTCTTAAACCGAAGCAACCAGTTGCAGCGGCAGCAGCAAATGCAGCAACAGAAACTAGCGAAAAATAAGCAATCAATACGAAGGAGGCGGCGGCCGGATGCTTCACCAATTTTCACGAACAGAGCTGGCTATTGGGCCAGAGGGGCTAGCGCTAATGAAGGGGAGCACGGTTGCCGTGCTCGGCATCGGAGGCGTTGGCGGCATTGCAGCTGAGGCGCTTGCACGCACCGGAGTTGGACGTATTATACTCGTTGACAAGGACGTTGTAGATATTACGAACGTTAATCGTCAGATTCATGCGCTCACAACGACAGTGGGGCAAGTAAAATCAGAGCTTATGCGCGATCGGATTAAGCTGATTAATCCTGAATGTGATGTCATTGCCCTGCGTATGTTTTATACGGAAGAAACGTTTGAACAGTTTTTCGAGTACCCGCTTGATTATGTTGTTGATGCGTCCGATACGATTTCGTATAAGATTCATTTGATCAAGCAATGTCTCGAGAGAAAAATTCCGATAATTTCTAGTATGGGCGCAGCGAACAAGATGGACCCGACGAAATTTCAGGTTGTCGATATTTCGCAGACGCATACCGATCCCCTAGCAAGGGTTATCCGTACTAAACTTCGTAAGGAAGGCATCAAACGCGGCGTTAAGGTTGTATTCTCAACGGAGCTGCCAATGAAGCCTCGCGAGGATGTTACAAAAAAAATCGTTCCCGAGAATGCGCCTGACATTCGCAAAGCTAAGCAGCCTCCGGCCAGCAATGCATTTGTTCCGCCGGTAGCGGGTCTGATCATGGTTAGTGTTGTCGTGAAGGATTTGCTTGCTGCCGGCGGCATTGAGGTATGAACGAAGCGCTTGTCAAAAAGCTGCGATTGATGCCGGATATGAAGGCGCTTGTCCTAAGGCCGCCTTCCGAGCATTACTTGGAGGAGCTTGGATTACAAGCAGCTTCAGCAGCTATTGATGCAGATTTGCAATACGACTTTGTGCTTTTATTTGTTAACAGCTTAGCTGAGCTTGCGGAGCATGCACCAGCAGCTATCCAGGCAGTTACAGTTAAGCCTGATGGTTTGTTATGGATCACGTATCCCAAGGGCTCGTCTAAGGTGAAGACGGACATCAACCGAGACACGGGCTGGAAGCTGATGCTGACATTTCATGTTGAAGGCGTCGCTATGATATCGATGGATGACACATGGTCATCTATGCGTTATCGTCCAGAAGGTGCTGCGCAAAAGAGTAAAGCTAGGCGAACATCCTCAGCAGCCGTTTCCAGCACATCATCTACTGGGTCGGCTGAAGAGCTTCCTTTTCCAGATGATCTAGCAGCTGCTTTACAGGCATCTAGTACAGCAGCAGCCTTTTTCGAAGGCAGCCTGACCGCTGCAAAGCGACGTGATTTCGTAAAGTGGATTACGGATGCGAAGCGGGAAGAAACACGCATGAAACGAGTAGCAGCAACTATCGATAAGCTGGAGCGAGGTTTAAAATCTCCATTCGATAATTAACCAATAAATAAATAGCCGTTTCTAGAGAAAGCGATTTTGCTTTTTCTGAGAATCGGCTATTTTTTTATATACCAGCCATCCCATATTCCACGATATAAACGTTGATGAGATCAGAACTCCGTGTAAATCTGGCGAACAAATGTGCTTGTATGCTATGATCGGAGTAACAGATGGCAGAAGGTTGGGGAGCAGAATGGATTTATTTTCATATCAAGAGGAAGAAGCGCCTCGCGCCAGGCTGCTTGCAGATCGCATGCGGCCGCAGACATTAGACGAATATATCGGGCAAGAGCATATAGTAGGAACGGGTAAGCTGCTGCGGCGGGCTATTGAAGGCGATCAGGTGTCGTCAATTTTGTTGTATGGTCCGCCGGGCTGCGGTAAAACGACGCTTGCACATATTATATCCTTGCGGACAGCAGGCGAGTTCGTGAAGCTGAATGCGGTAGATGCGTCGGTAAAGGATGTACGTGAGGTTATCGAGCTGGCTCGCACCAACAAAGCGATGTACGGCAAGAAGACGACCCTTTTTCTTGATGAGGTGCATCGCTTTAATACAGCTAGGCAGGATGCGCTGCTTCCTGCTGTCGAGCAGGGCATTATTATATTTATAGGGGCGACAACAGAAAATCCATTTCATCATGTGAATGGCGCTCTATTGTCACGTTCAACTTTGTTTCAGCTCGAAGCGCTTGGCGAGGAGCACGCCTATGAGGCGATGATAAGAGCACTAGCCGATCGTGAGCGGGGTTTAGGCTTTATGGACTTGCAAGTAGATGAGGACGCGCTGCGGCATATCGCTGCAATGGCTGGCGGAGACATCCGAAGGGCGCTTAATGCGCTTGAGCTGGCTGCGGTGACAACGCCGTCTGAGATGGATGGTTCTGTCCGGTTGACGCTTGAGGTGGCTCAAGAGTCCATAAGGAAGCCGTCCATTCGCGCAGATCTATCTACACAATATGATGTGCTGTCGGCGTTTCACAAAAGTGTAAGAGGTTCAAGCGACGCAGCGTTATTTTGGTTTTTATATGCTGTGGAGAAGCTGGGCATGGACCCGATGACGTTTATCCGCAGGCTGATTGTCGCATGCAGCGAAGATATTGGACTTGCTAATCCGCAAGCGATGATTCAAGCGGTTACAGCGATGGATGCCTATCATAAGATAGGCTGGCCTGAAGCGAAATATAACATCTCACAAGCGATTCTGTTCGCGGTAGAGAGTCCCAAGTCGAATGCTACTGCCATTGCAATCGGCAATGCAGAGGCGGCAATCGAGCGAGCAGGCGGTGCAGAGGTACCGCTGCATTTGCGCGATACCCACTACAAAGGGGCGCAGCAGCTTGGCCACGAGGGGTATCAATATCCGCATGATTTTCCGAACCATTATGTAAAGCAGCAATATTTGCCGAATACGCTTGGGGGAATGACCTTTTATAAGGCTACCGAGCAAGGGATGGAAGATAAAATAAGGCAAAATCAGCAAAAACGCCATGGTAAATGATAATTTACTTAATAAAAAAACTCCTGCTAATTTGATGGAGGAAAGCTCATTCCTAAGCTTACCTCCATATTAGCAGGAGTTTTTCTTCTATTAAGCAATCGCAAACATCAGGCCGAAATAGCCGAATACCACTGTCAAAATACCCATTACAAAAGCTGGCATAAGATTATTTACGCGATACATCCAAAGCAGACCGACCGCCATTAGTGCAGCTGCCGCAAGCATGAGGAGGCACTCCATGTTCAGCGTGAATTTCAAGCTGATGTCAGGGCTGAAGTTTCCTTTGTAAATTGAAGTGAATAATGGAGAAGGTGATTCCGATTGCAGTGTCTCCTTCACCTTATGCGGTGGTGCTTGCTGACCAAGCACACCTGTTGCTGCAAGCACGAGCAAAGCAATGAAGCTTTCTGCTTTTAGCCAGCGCCTTGGATTGAAATTCGGATTAGTTTTTGCTATTTTTTTGTATCCGAAGCCATTTGAGAAAGCAAACAGCAGTAGAGGCAAAATCAGTAGATGTTTAATCAGCAGCATCTGACCGTAGGGAAGCATCCATGAGTTTACATATTCTGGAGTTGTGAATGACATAAGCGTAATGCCGGCAAGAAGCGTTACAAAAACAGAAACTATGGCTACTGGCGAAAACCAACGCAGAAATGCATTCCAATTGGCATCATCTTTGGAAAACCAACTGATCACAAACAAAATGCCGATCCATACGCTGACTGCGAGAAAATGAGCAGAATGTGTAATTAAACCTTTAAATCCATACAAGGATGAAGCATGTCCTGCATAACCCAGCCACACAATTAGCAAAAAGGTAACAAACAAAGCTACCTTAGGCATATGCTTATCGCCCCGGAATGCTTTAAGCCCTAGTAGAAAAGCGAGTCCAGCTGATCCGATGGTTGTCCAAACCCACGCTTTGCCTGTATTAACATCGAGCAGGATGCTCTTTAGAATAGCGCCGTAGCTCATGTCAAAATCTTTGGCAAATACGATAGCAAGCTTATGAATAGGAACGTAGGATAAGAACGGTATTGCTACTGCGCATGCGAGCAGCAGGCCATGCGGTACATGAACGGAAGGCCTTCTGTCCTCCGGTACAAGCCGCAATAGAAAGGTGCCCGTTAAAATGGCGAAGCAAATGTATAGAAGGCCTTCGCTGATATAGATCATTATTTGCGCCTCCGCATGAATAAGAGAACTGCTGCTACGATAATGACACCGATAACGACATAAGGAGTATAGTTTGTCCCAGCATCATTAGTTGTAGCTTCACTGCTTCCTCCGTCAGTATTGGTGCTAGCATCAGGTGAAGGAGTAGGAGCCGTTGTCTCTGCTGGTGCTTCAGTAGCTGTTGCTGTTGGTTCTTCGCTTGGTTGTTCAGTAACAACAGGTGCTTCTACAGTAAACGAATAATCGCCTTCCACCGAATGACCATCCGCTCCGATAATGACCCACTTTACTGTATAAATGCCATTAGGCAAAGCAGCAGGAACTGATCCGGTCATCGTCATGCCGTCAACCTCGACCTTTTCTTTTTCCATTTCCTCGCCGGCAGCATTTAATATTTTAAAATTACTAAGCTTTTCGATCTTTGTGTTAAATGTCATCTCTATACGCTCTGGTGAGGCAGCGACCGTCGCATCTCGCGCAGGCACCGCGCTTTCTAGTTTGGAATGGGCCATCGCTACGCCCGGAACGAGCCATAGAGCGGCAAGAAAAATAAGCAATATTCGTTTCATTTTTAAACCTCCTACATATTTTTACAACGAGCCTACTTGGTAAGCTCATTGCATTATAACAGATTCCAATTCGCTGTTGCGCCAAATAAAATGATCAATTCATTGCGGCTTAGTGAACATTTGTTGAAGATCGTTTGATGCTTCCTATAAAAAACGCTTAGAAAGACTGGAAATCTGCGTATAAGTGCTAGCCTATGGCGAATAGACATAATTACAGTCTTGAGAGCGGTATGGCTCGCAAGCTTTACCGTTTGACGCGGCGGTTTGTCATCTAGGAGAAATCTCACACTACACAAAGATTGCCGTATCTTTGTTCCAAAAGGAGGTGCACCTGTCATCGCATCCCGTTTCATTTCTTGCGGAGGACAGGAATCCAGTGATTGACCCATTACCGACCAGCTTGTCTCTGCTGCTTATTTTTGTTTTTATCATGATGAACAGTTTTTTTGTTGCTGCCGAGTTTGCAATGGTGAAGGTAAGAGGAAGCCGCTTAGATACAACGATCGCTGATGGTGATTCGAGAGCGAAGCTTGCCTTTCATATGACAGGCAATTTAGATGCTTATTTGTCTGCGTGCCAGCTTGGCATAACGCTTGCTTCGCTTGGCCTTGGATGGGTTGGCGGTCCAGCTATTGCAAATGTGATCAAGCCTGCTATGGCTTTCATCGGCATTCGCAGTGAATGGTTTGTTCATACCTTTTCATTTTTGCTTGCCTTTGTTCTCATTACGATGCTGCAAATAGTACTTGGAGAGCTGGCGCCAAAAACGATTGCAATTCGCAAAGCTGAATCCATTACTCGCTTGACAGCATTGCCGCTCGTTTGTTTTTATAAGCTTATGTTTCCCTTTATTTGGTTATTTAACGGGGTAGCCAATTTGCTTCTTAGAAAAATTGGAATTGAGCCTGTGACCGAGAAGGATTCGGCACACACGGAGGATGAAATTCGGATTTTGATGAAGGAGAGCCACAAAAACGGTTTAATAGATAATATGGAGCTAACGCTTGTTGATAACATTTTTGATTTTGCCGAGACGAATGCGCGTGAAATTATGATTCCTCGAACAGAAATGATATGCCTGAATACAAGCTGCACTATAGCCGACAATAAAAAAATTGCGCTGGAGCAAATGCTGACGCGTTATCCGGTTTGTGAGAATGACAAGGACAATATCATTGGGTTCGTGCATATCAAGGATTTACTGAAGGACACGATGCACAATCTGCAGGATATAAGGCAAATTACGAGACCAATTACGACAGTACCCGAATCGATGCAAATTAGTACACTGCTGAAGCTGATGCAAAAACGAAAGTCGCAAATTGCTATTTTGATTGACGAGTACGGCGGCACTTCCGGCTTAGTGACGCTGGAGGATATTATGGAGGAAATCGTCGGCGAGATTCAAGATGAATTTGACGAGGAACGAGAGCCTCTTGAGAAAAAAGACGACAACACCTACTCCATTAGCGGTCTCATGCTGATAGAGGAAGTTAACAGCTTCTTCAATCTCGATATCGAAACGGATGATTATGATACAATCGGGGGCTGGATGTATTCCAAAATAAACATACCTCCTGTCAACAATCAGCGTGTCGATCACGCTGGAGAATATGAATTCATTATCGAAGAGACGGATCATCTTCGGATCTCCAGGCTTCTGATTCGAAAGATTGGCGAGAGAAAAAAAGGACAGAACGGCCAATATTTTGGCTGAACATAAACGTTTTGATCAAAAAAAAGCTGCCTAATGCATCAATAGCGGATGCTTCAGGCAGCTTTTCGTGTTGTTAGGCTTGCTTTGCAAAATCAGCAGCAGGATCGACTTTCTTAACTTTATCGATCGTGCCTCCGCCAAGGCAAACGTTGCCGTCGTAGAACACGACAGCTTGTCCAGGTGTAATGGCTTTCTGAGGCTTGTCAAACACGATATGCGCGTTTCCATCTTCGCCAATCGTTACGCTGACGCCTTGATCGGGCTGGCGATAACGGAATTTGGCGGTGCAGCGAATGGTATCTCCGCTTTTTGCTGGTAGAATCCAGTTCATGCCGGTTGCCGTCAAGCTCTCTGAGTATAGGCTGGCATGCTGCTCTCCCTGTACAACATAAAGAATGTTTTTCTCCAAATCCTTGTCCGCTACGAACCAAGGCTCTCCGGAACCTGATCCGCCAATGCCAAGTCCTTGGCGCTGGCCGAGCGTGTAATACATCAGCCCGTCGTGACGCCCTTTTTTCTCGCCGTTTCTAATATCAATCATATCGCCGGCTTGAGCGGGAAGATAGCCGCTAAGGAAGGTTTTGAAATTGCGCTCCCCAATGAAGCAAACGCCTGTGCTGTCTTTTTTCTTAGCGGTATAAAGGCCAGCTTCTTCAGCAATACGGCGTACCTCGGGCTTCGGCAGATGCCCAATTGGGAACATCGCTTTAGCCAGCTGCTTCTGATTAAGGGCGCTAAGGAAGTACGTCTGATCTTTATTTGAATCGACTCCGCGAATGAGCTTCGTTGTGCCATCCTCGGTACGTTCTACTTGGGCATAATGGCCTGTTGCCAAATAATCCGCTCCAAGCTCCAAGGCGCGCTGCAGGAAGTCGCCAAATTTAATCTCGCGGTTGCACATAACGTCTGGGTTAGGCGTACGTCCGCGCTTGTACTCATCTAGAAAGTAAGTGAATACCTTGTCAAAATATTGCCGTTCAAAATTCACGGTATAGTAGGGAATGCCAATTTGTTCACATACGCGGCGTACATCTTCAGAATCTTCTTCCGCCGTGCAATGACCGAATTCATCGGTATCATCCCAGTTTTTCATAAAAATGCCGACAACGTCATACCCTTGCTGCTTTAGCAGCAGTGCAGTGACGGAGGAATCGACGCCGCCTGACATCCCGACGACAACTCTTGTCGAAGCTTTTGATTTTTCCATCGTAAACACCACCTTGCTTGAATCAAACATTTATTATTGTAACATAGGCTGCAAACTTTTTCATGAAGATGTCAACCTTTTTTGCACACTCCGCCCGCTCGATATGTTAACATATAAGTGAAATGGGAATACAGAGAATTAACAACCAAAGCGGAAGACACAATCATAAATCAATACTAAAAACAATAAAAGAGGTGCCACTTTGAAAATATCGACGAAAGGCCGTTACGGCTTAACTATTATGATGGAGCTTGCGGCTAAATTTGGTGAAGGCCCGACTTCGCTCAAGAGCATCGCTGAACGAAATCAGCTTTCCGAGCACTATTTGGAGCAATTAGTAGCACCCCTTAGAAATGCTGGTCTTGTGAAAAGTATTCGCGGAGCTTATGGCGGCTATATTTTATCGAAGGATCCGGAAACGATTACGTCTGGGGATATTATTCGAATTCTTGAAGGCCCGATTTCGCCTGTAGACTTTACAGAAGAAGACGATCCGGCTAAACGTCAGCTTTGGCTGCGCATTAGAGACAGTATTGCAGAAGTATTAGATTCGACTACGCTTGCAGATCTAATTAATTTCGAAGATGCTGGCAAACCTGATAGCTATATGTTCTATATTTAAGGAAGCCGACCTATGACAAATCATTATTTTGATCATGCCGCCACTACACCTATGCATCCGAAAGTCATCCAAGCGATGCTTGAGGTAATGCAAGGCTCCGGCGGCAATTCGTCTAGTATGCATGCTTTTGGAAGAGCGGCCAAGCATCAGTTAAATCGATCACGAGATCTCATTTCAGCAGCAATAGGCTGCAAGCCGGGACAATTATTATTTACCTCAGGTGGAACGGAAAGCGATAATGCCGCTCTAATTGGGGCTGCTAGAGCACAGCGTAAACGAGGCAAATCACATATTATAACTTCAGCGGGCGAACATCACGCTGTTCTTCATACATGCGAATGGCTGGTTAAAGAAGAAGGTTTCTCCCTAACCGTACTGCCTATTGATAGCTTTGGACGAACATCACCAGAGCTTGTTCAAGAAGCCATGACCCCAGAAACAGGCCTTATTAGCATCATGCATGGAAATAACGAGGTTGGAACGATTCAGCCGATTGAAGAAATAGGGCGCATAGCTAGAGCTGGCGGTGCTGTTTTTCATGTGGATGCTGTTCAAGCTTTGGGCTCAATCGAGTATAGGCTCAATGAGCTGCCAGTCGATCTTATGAGCTTCTCCGCCCATAAGATTAATGGTCCTCAAGGTGTTGGCGCACTTTATGTGGCTAACGGTACGCCGATTGACGCTCTTCAGCATGGTGGATCTCAAGAGAGAAAGAGGCGTGCAGGAACAGAAAATATTGCGGGGATCGTCGGGTTTGCTGCCGCAGTTGACATTTGTGTGAACGAGCGAGAAAATAAGCAACTTTTTATGGACGAGCTTCGTAAGAGATGGATAGAACTTCTTCACAACCATGTTGAAGTGCCTATCGTTATAAATGGCTCGGAGCAGCACTATTTACCGCATATCGTAAATATCAGCTTTATTGGTGTCGATACCGAAACGATGCTCATGAATTTGGATATGGAAGGTATCGCAGCAGCAAGCGGTTCTGCTTGTACCTCCGGCGCGCTTGAACGCTCACATGTACTTCGAGCAATGCAATTGCCCGAGGAACAAATTAATTCTGCAGTAAGATTTAGCTTTGGTTTGGGGAATACTTTGGAGGAATTAGAAGATGCCGCACAAAAAGTTGGAACAATCGTGAGGCGTATTCGTAATAACTACTAGGAGGACTCCAGCTAAGCGTGATCAAACTTCAACGGCTTATTGGACTACCCGTAATCGTTATCCATTCCGGCAAACTTGTTGGAACTGTCAAGGACGCCTGGTTCGATGAGCATTGGCAGCTGAAAGGGCTAATACTCGATTGTCCCAAGTGGTTTGCTTCCTCCGTAAAAATAGTGGAGTGGACTCACGTGATATCTTGCGGGGAGGACACCGTTATTATAGCAAGTGAAGCAGCGATCGTTCGGATGAAGTCGAAGCAATTGCTACGTTCTTATGACACAGGATTAGTAAAATTAAAGGATCTGCCCGTCGTAACTGTACAAGGTATTCAACTTGGCAGAGTGTCGGATGTTTATTTTTACCCAAAAGAGGGTACACAAATAATAGGCTACGAGCTTACGGACGGTTTTGTTTCGGATCTGATGGAAGGGCGCAGATGGCTGAAGGCGCCGAGTGATCCGGATAGCGTATTACTCGGGGAAGACGCGATTATTGTTCCTGCTGTCAGTGAAGCGGAATTGGAGCCTGTCGCAGCTTCCAATTTCAGAGAATAGGGAGAAATGAAAGATGATGAGATGTCCGAATTGTAATTCGAAAGATATCGGAAAGATCGGTTCCCACCAGTTTTATTGCTGGGGCTGCTTCATTGAACTGACGGTTAACGGCGACAAAATGTCGGTTTACCAAGTGGAAGAGGATGGCACGTTAAGCTCACTCGACGACTTGTTCTTTGAGGAAGAAATTACACAAGTTCACGTCAACTGACGTGCGTTGCTATAAACTTGAATATCAAAAGACGGTCTTCGGCCGTCTTTTTTTTGCTGTTATAGGATGATTTAGGGCGCTTGTACATATACTGAACTAGTTCGGCTTGTCTTGCTAAGAGCGAAGCGGATAAAGAAAGTTCGGGGGTGAGGACGGTGGAGCGCTTTACGAAGAACCGTCTATTTGTCTGGCTGGTTTACATCATTTTGGGTCTGCTTGCGATTTATCTTATGCTGCTTATAAAGCCGCTTATTGTGAACGTATATGTGTTTGTAAAAGCCGTTTTTGCTCCATTTATAATCGCGATGATAATTTCTTATGTGCTGAATCCGATCGTTACGATGCTGCATGACCGAAAGGTTCCTAGGACGATTGCCGTGCTGCTCATATATGCAGTGTTTTGTGCAGTCATTACGGTGATTCTCGTTAACTTGATTCCAATGTTCATCGAGCAAGTACAGGAAATCAATCGTCATGTGCCTGAGCTTTCCATGCGGGCTCAAAATATCGTCACGGACATTAACAACACTTCTTTTTTACCGGAGAGCATTCGAAGCGGGCTTAATAAGTCACTTTTGCATATGGAAAAAAAGCTGTCGGAGAGTTTGTTCAATTTTGTTAACAATATTGGGTCCATGTTAAATGCAGTGTTTATCGCGTTTATTATTCCGTTTCTCGCCTTCTATATATTAAAGGATTTTGATGTGTTTGAAAGAACGGTCATTACGTATGTACCCAAATCACATCGCAAAAACACGGTCAGGCTGCTTAAAGATATCGATACGGCACTCGGCAGCTATATTCGCGGACAGTTTTTGGTTTGTATTATCGTTGGCGTGCTTGCTTATTTCGGATACCTGTTGATCGGCATGCCTTATGCGCTGCTCCTTGCCGGCATCGTTGCGATAACGAATGTCATTCCGTATCTCGGTCCTTTTTTTGGAGCAGCACCTGCAATACTAATGGCATCTACGGTTTCCATTAAGATGGTCATCCTTGTCGCGATTATCAACACCCTGTGCCAAATACTCGAAGGTAACGTAATCTCTCCACAAGTAGTTGGCCGTACGCTCCATATGCATCCCTTGTCGATCATTTTTGCATTGCTGGTGGGAGGGGAGATTGCAGGCATTGTTGGCATGATTTTGGCTGTTCCTATTTTTGCAGCCTGCAAAGTGATCATTCAGCATATGTTCGCCTACTACGTGCGAAGAAAGATTATTTGACAGGCGGATAGGCTGTGGCTATAATTTTAAAATAATCAAGTGTCAATTATAAGGGAATAAATCGTTGATGAAATGAAGTAAGCCAATGCCCGTTAGCCAGAGAGAAAGCTTCTTCGCATTTGCTTTTCGATAAGCAGTCGCGTCGGTTGAGAGAGCTTTTATAACGAAGAGTGGCCGAAAGCTATTTTCGGAGTGTGAATGAACTTCACCGGTTGGACCCGTTAATGTCTAATGAAGGCGATTGCTCTAGCTGTTTGCAGCGAGGCAATAACCAGGGTGGTACCGCGATTCTATTCGTCCCTGTCAATGACAGGGGCTTTTTTTGTGTTTTATCATTTGAAGGGGGCTCAACCTAATGAAAGCTAGTGAAATTCGTGCAAAATGGCTTGCATTTTTTGAAAGCAAAGGCCACAAAATTGAACCAAGTGCATCGCTTGTACCGCATAATGACCCGTCCTTGCTATGGATTAATGCAGGTATGGCGCCGCTAAAGGCTTATTTTGACGGACGCATCGTTCCAGAAAACCCGCGTATTACGAATTCACAGAAGTGCATTCGTACGAATGATATCGAAAACGTAGGCAAAACCCGCCGCCATCATACGTTTTTCGAGATGCTGGGCAATTTCTCGATCGGTGATTACTTCAAGGAAGAAGCTATTACTTGGGCATGGGAGTTTCTGACTGAGCCAAAATGGATTGGTTTTGATCCTAATCGCTTGTCGGTAACGGTATATCCAGAAGATGTAGAAGCATTCGAGTTCTGGAATACGAAAATTGGCCTTCCTGCTGAACGGATTTATAAGCTGGAAGAAAATTTTTGGGATATTGGCGAGGGCCCTTGCGGACCTTGTACAGAAATATTCTATGACCGCGGCGACAAATATGGCGATCTTTCGGACCCAGAATGCTGGCCGGGCGGTGAGAACGAGCGTTTCCTAGAAGTTTGGAACGTTGTATTCTCACAATTCAATCACAATAAAGACGGCAGCTACACGCCGCTTCCAATCAAAAACATCGATACAGGCGCAGGACTTGAGCGTTTTGCTTCTATATTGCAGGATGTGGATTCGAACTTTGATACGGATTTATTCCGTCCAATTATCGACCGCACTTGTGAAATTGCGAAAGTAAGCTACAAAGTGAATGAAGAGCATGATGTTGCGCTTAAAGTTATTGCCGATCATATTCGTACAGTAGCGTTCGCAGTAGGTGATGGCGTAATGCCTTCTAACGAAGGCCGTGGCTACATCATTCGCCGTTTGCTTCGCAGAGCTGTTCGTTACGGAAAAACAATCGGAATCGACCGTCCGTTTTTGCATGAGCTGACTTCAATTGTTGGCGAGGTTATGGGCGTTTATTATCCAGAGGTTGTTGAAAAGCGTGAATTTATCGAGCGGGTTATCCGTACGGAAGAAGAGCGTTTCCATGAGACATTGTCCGATGGTCTAGCTATGCTGTCTGATCTGGTAGCTGCTGGTACGAAAGCTGGCCAAAAAGAGATTAATGGCGATGATGCATTCCGCTTGTATGATACTTACGGCTTTCCTTTCGATTTGACGGAGGACTTTGCTTCAGAAAATGGAATGACGGTAGATCGTGCTGGATTCGACGCAGCGATGGAAGCACAGCGCGACCGTGCCCGCGCAGCTCGCCAAGATACTGGAAGCATGAAGGTTCAAGGCGGACCGCTCGGCGATTTCACGGTTAAAAGTGAGTTTGTTGGCTATAATGAACTGGTAACTGAGTCCAAAATCATTGCCATCGTTCATGAGGATCTATTGGTTGAATCGGCTCCAGAAGGCAGCAAAGTCGTTGTGATATTGGATCGCACACCTTTCTATGCAGAAAGCGGCGGACAAATCGGAGATACAGGAACGATTACGGGCAAAGGCTTTACGCTGCAGGTTGAAGAAGTAACCAAAGCACCGCACGGTCAAAGCGTCCATCATGCTGTTGTTACCTCAGGTACTGCTCGTATAGGTGAAGCAGTAGAGGCGAGCGTTGCTAGAGCTGTACGCGATGACATTATTAAAAACCATACGGCAACGCATTTGCTTCATAAAGCGCTCAAAGAAGTGCTTGGTGATCATGTCAATCAAGCGGGCTCTTCGGTAGAGGCTGAACGCCTGCGCTTCGACTTCTCGCACTTTGGCAGTATAACTGCTGAAGAGCTAGTAACGATTGAACGCCGCGTCAATGAGCAAATTTGGCTCGGAACTCCGGTTTCCATCGAAACGAAATCATTGAATGAAGCTAAAGCGATGGGCGCGATGGCGTTGTTCGGCGAGAAATACGGCGATGAGGTTCGTGTGGTTCAAGTTGGCAGCTATAGCTTGGAGCTATGCGGAGGCTGTCATGTAAGCAATACATCGCAAATCGGATTGTTCAAGCTGTTAAGCGAGAGCGGTATTGGGTCGGGTGTTCGAAGAATTGAAGCCGTTACGGGTAAACATGCGTATAACTATTTAGATGGTCAGCTTGACCTGCTTAAGCAATCGGCTGCACTTCTGAAATCAAATGCAAATGATGTGCCAAAACGGATTGAAGCATTGTTTGGTCAAGTGAAGGAATTCTCTCGCGAGAATGAATCCCTTCAAGCAAGGCTGAGCCGGATCGAAGCAGGATCACTTGAGCAAAACGCGAAAATAGTGAATGGCATCACTGTCCTTTGCGCAAAAGTGAATGCTCCTTCAATGGACGCGCTTCGCGGCATTGTTGATGAATTGAAGCTGAAGCTGGAGTCAAGTGTTATCGTGCTTGGTGCGATTTCGGATGACAAAGTGAACCTTGCAGCTGCAGTTTCTGCAGATTTAATTAAAAAAGGTTTCCATGCAGGCAAAATTGTAAAAGAAGCTGCAATTCATTGCGGCGGCAGCGGCGGCGGACGCCCAGATATGGCGCAAGCAGGCGGAAAAGACACAACGAAGTTGGATGAAGCGTTGAAACTTACAGAAGAACTAGTTCTTAATCAAACAAATGTGATATGATATGAGTGTATATCTCATTGAAATGCGGTTTGGAAAGCGAGGTGCTGGCGATGAGTTCCATGGACAAAACAATGAAATTTAACGTGAAGGCGGAGGGGGTTGAATCTTCTCAAGACATTCTGCTATCCGTGCATGAAGCGCTTCTAGAGAAAGAGTATAATCCGATTAACCAGATCGTTGGGTATTTGCTGTCCGGAGATCCCGCGTATATTCCGCGGCATAACAACGCCAGGAGTTTAATTCGCAAGAAGGAACGAGACGAATTAATCGAAGAGCTTGTCCGGTTTTATCTAAACCATAAGAAACAACAAGCGTAAACGGCTAAAGCCCCCTTAGGAGGCTTAGCTATCGTTTCGCAGAGAAATATAAGCAGTTTATAAGCAGATAAACTTATAAATTCTTATATTTTAACTAATGAGGCAGGAGCCGGACAAGACATGAGATTGATGGGACTTGATTACGGTGACCGCAACATAGGAGTTGCTGTCAGCGACGCTTTTCGTTGGACCGCGCAAGGAACTGGTGTTATTGAACGAAGGCGAGACCATAGTGAGTTTGACCGCATTGCCGATCTGGTTAAGGAGCATGAGGTTAGTGAAATTGTTGTTGGTCTTCCAAAAAACATGAATGGCACCATCGGTCCACGTGGAGAAATTTGTATAGAATTCGCAGAACAGATTAAGCAGAAACTAAACATACCTGTTCACCTTTGGGACGAAAGGCTGACAACGGTAGCTGCCGAACGAACGCTTATTGAAGCGGACGTCAGCCGGAAGAAGCGAAAGCTCGTAATAGACAAAATGGCGGCAACGCTTATTTTGCAAAATTATCTCGATTCTAAAGCGAAAAGGTGAGGGTAAACATGACAAATGAAGAGTTGGAATTCGAAGAGCCGGAAATTATTTATATCCCGGATGAAGAAGGAAACGAAGAGGAATTCGAAGTCATCATGAAATTTGAAGTTGATGGTTCCGATCAGAAATATATGATGGTAGTTCCGCTTCATGGAGAAAATGACGAGGAAGATGAAGTATATGCTTTCCGTTATGAAGAAGAAGGCGATGACCTGAAGCTGTATACCATTGAAGATGAAGAAGAATGGAATATGGTTGAGGAAACGTTCAACACTCTCCTTGGTGAGATGGAGGAAGAAAATTAATGTCCGGCACAGAGCATGAAGCACCTAAGAAGCTGAATACGCTACGAGCGGCATTCGGCAATGAAATTGAGCTTGAAGCAGATGACGGCAGCGTAGAGGTATACGATATTAAAGCTGAGTTTCAGCTAGGGGATCGCATTTATGCAGCCCTGCAATCGGATCCGATGCGTGGCGAGGATGATGTTGAGCTATTCCGCGTCATTCAAGTCGATGGTGAACCGCAGCTGGAAAACATCGAAAACGATGAAGAGTGGGAAGCTGCATCAGAAGCGTACGATGATTTATTGTTTGCTACTGACGAGCGTCCATAAAACGTCGTGTAATGTATATGCATCTAACGAGAGAGCGGCCAATAACCGCTCTTTTGTTCCATGTTTAGCGTTAATTACTCAAACATGCGGTAGTAATTCTCTTCATTAACCTGTTTAACAGCATTTTCAGCTGAGCCACCATAGGATGGTCTCAGCCATTTCGCCTGCGCAAATCGATATACCGAAAATGATGCATTATAAAAAGGGGGTCTAATTTTGGACAAGTCATCACAGCACCTTGAGCAACAATCATCATCGGGACCGAGGAAAAGCCGCATTACATTATGGGTTATTTTAAGCTTGTTAGGAATTATGATCATTGGTGCTGGAAGCGTTGCTTTGTATGTGTGGAGCAGCTTGAAGCCAACAGCTGCTGGAGCGGTTCAGAAGATTGATATTCCAAGAGGAACATCAGCGAATGAGGTTGCAGAATTACTGGAAGAGCAAGGGATTATTAAAAATGCATTTATATTTAAATATTACTTGAAGCTTAAGGATCAAGGCGGACGCTTTCAGGCGGGACTTTATGAGCTGAACCCCGGCATGAATAATGAAGCCATTATAGCCAAGCTAAATGCTGGCGACACCGTAGAAGCAGAAACGATTCGATTCACGATTCCTGAGGGCTTTACCGTATTGCAAATTGCTGACAAGCTTGCTCAAGAGAAATTGATCAACAAAGAAAAGTTTATTGGATTAATTGCATCGGAAAACAATTGGGGTGATGCGGAGGCTGTTCGCTCCATTCCCAATAACGATAAGCTGCATCAGCGTCTTGAAGGTTATCTGTTCCCTGAAACGTATGAGATGAAAAAAGAAAGCACAGAAGAAGATATTATTAAACGGATGGCGCTTGAACTCGACCGGAAGCTTGCTGAGCTTCCAGAGGGCTGGATGGAAGTGCTTGAAGAGAAAAAAATGTCCTTTCATGATATGCTGACAATCGCGTCACTTGTAGAGCGTGAAGTCGTTGTGGACGAGGAAAGAGCTCTCGTATCGGGCATTATTTACAACCGGATTGAAGATGGCATGAAGCTGCAAATTGATGCTACCGTTCAATATTCATTAGATAAGCCTAAAGAACGTCTTTATGAGAAGGATTTGCTCGTAGACAGTCCTTACAACACGTATAAGGTAGAAGGTTTGCCGCCTGGACCTATCGCAAGTCCAAGTCTTAAATCGATTGAAGCGGCTATATATCCGGAAGATACGGAATATTTCTTCTATGTAACCAAGAAGGATGGAAGTCAGACTCATTTGTTCGCAAAAACATATAAAGAGCATTTGAAAAACATCGAGAAAAGTAATCAGACGGCTGGGTAGTCATACGATTAGATAGGAAACGAAGCTTGAAGGTGTTTTTAAGGAGGATCAAGTATGGCGTACAAGCCGGAATTGTTAGCTACCGCTGCATCTATAGAAGAGCTGGAGAGGCTTATGGCAGCAGGCGCGGATGCTTTTGTCATTGGCGAAGCACGCTACGGTATGCGATTAGCAGGAGAGTTTAACAAAGAAATGATAGCGCAGGCTGTAAAGCTCGCTAAGCCTAAGGGTGTGAAAATCTATGCTGCCCTTAACAATCTTATGGATAATGAAGCAGCGGATTCATTAAATGATTATGTATCCTCGCTTGCTGAAGCAGGCGTTGATGCACTAGTATTCGGCGACCCTGCGGTCTTAATGGCTGCTAGGTTGCATGCCCCAGGCATGGCGCTGCACTGGAATGCCGAAATGACCTCAACTAATTATGTTACAGCTAATTATTGGGGCCGCAGAGGTGCGACTAGATATGTGCTCGCACGCGAACTCAATATGGAACAGGTTTGCGAGACAACGGCTAGTACAGAGCTTGAGGTTCAAGTGCATGTGCATGGGATGACGAATATTTATCATTCAAAGCGTTCGCTAGTAGAGAGCTATATGGAGCATCAATCGGAGACGGATCGGCTTCCGGAGAAAGACAAAGATCGCGGGCTTTATGTGATGGAAGCGGAGCGGCAGGACGAGCGTTATCCAATCTACGAAGATGCGAACGGCACTCATATTATGAGCTCGGATGATGTATGTATGGTAGAGAACCTTCATGAGCTGCTGGATGCTAAAGTAACCAGCTTGAAGATTGAGGGATTAATGAAATCTACCGAGTACAACGAAATTGTTGTGCGCTCATATCGGCAAGCAATCGATGCCTATTTGGCTGATCCAGAGGGCTATATTTTCCAAGAGGAATGGCTAGACGCGATCAAGAAAGTCCAGAACCCGCAGCGAGAGCTGAGTTTTGGCTTCTTCTTCAAAGAGCAAGTCTATTAATAAGTTAATGCTTACGAAGTGAGTTTTGCTTCGCAAAACCAAAGTTAATGCTTACGAAGTGAGTTTTGCTTCGCAAAACTTAGGAGGTACACATAGTGACAACAATTGAGAAGACGACACCTCGCTATCAAGGCAAACGCCATCGGCTGGACAAGCCGGAGCTACTCGCACCAGCCGGAAATTTAGAGAAGCTGAAATTCGCGATTCATTACGGAGCTGACGCGGTTTATATCGGCGGTCAAAAGTACGGCTTGCGCTCCAATGCAGACAATTTCAGCTTTGAAGAAATGAAGGAAGGCGTTGAGTTCGCGAGCCGCTATGGTGCAAAGGTGTTTGTTGCGACCAATATATATGCGCACAATGAGGATATAGAAGGACTTGAAGACTACTTGCGCAATCTAGAAGCAGCAGGAATCTCAGCTATTATTGCCGCAGATCCTGCCATTATTGAAACGGCGCAGCGAGTAGCTCCGAAGCTTGAGGTTCATTTGAGCACGCAGCAATCCACGCTGAATTGGCAGGCTGTGCAGTTCTGGAAGGAAGAAGGCTTGCCGCGTGTTGTACTGGCCCGTGAAACGAGCTTTAAAGACATTGCTGAAATTAAAAAAAATGTTGATATTGAGATCGAAGCGTTTATTCATGGAGCTATGTGCTCATCTTTCTCTGGTCGCTGCGTATTGTCTAATCATTTTACGGATCGTGACTCCAATCGTGGAGGCTGCTGTCAGTCATGTCGCTGGAAATACGATTTGTTTGTTGACGATATGCCAATGTACCCGGAAGAAGAAGATAAGTTTACAATGGGCTCAAAAGATCTTTGTATGATTGAATATTTGCCGGAGCTTATCGAAGTTGGCGTTGACAGCTTCAAAATCGAAGGACGAATGAAAAGCATTCACTATGTGGCGACGGTCGTTAATGTTTATCGTCAAGCGATTGATGCATATTTCACTGATCCTGAGCGTTTCGAGTTGAAGCAGGAATGGGTGGATGAGATAAATAAGGCTGCCAACCGTCCGCTAAACACTGGATTTTTCCTTGATACACCGGGTGCGGAGGATCATATTTATGAGCCAGAGGAAAAAGCAGCGCCATATGATTTTGCTGGAGTAGTAGTAGATTATAATGATAAAACGGGTTTTGCGATCGTGCAGCAGCGCAATCACTTTAAACTAGGACAAGAAATCGAATTTGTTGGCCCGAAGGGTACTTTTTTCAAACAAACAGTAACCGAAATTACGGATACAGATGGCAATGCGCTTGAAGCGGCTCGCCATCCTTTGCAGCATATTCGCATTCGTACGTTAAAGCCGGTTAAACCGATGGATATGATGAGAAAGAAGATCGGGAAGAAGTAAATAGGCAAAACATGACTAGAGTCTTATTTTTTAAGAAAATAAGACTCTTTTTTTTGTATTTATTATTATGAAATGACAAGAATGTGTCGATATAAAATAATATACTGTAAATCTACTGTAAATACATATTTCGGCAAGATGCGCTAGCAGCAAACGTACTATTTTGGACTTACAATATTAAAGGCGGTGTCTTCCCTCATGGAAAACCAAGAAGAACAAAAAAAGAAGAAAACAAAGAAACAGAAACTGGAAAAAGAGCAAAATAGCACAAACGAAATTAAGTCAGGTACAAGTATGAAAGCGTCATCAAAAATGCAATCTTTATCACAGGCAGCAAAGGCAGCGACGGTATCTGTAAAAGGCACAAAGCTGTCAAGCCCGATTAAATCAGTAGGAACGAAGCTGTTTACGATTATCTTTTGCAGCATTATCGCGTGTGTATTGACAGTAGGTCTAATGGCTTATTCAAAGTCGAAGTCGATTATTGAAAATAAAGTTTCAGAAGCGAGCTTTCAAACGATCAATCAGGTTGCAAACAATATGGACGTTATTTTCAAGACGTATGAGGATTTATCGCTACAAATATTAATTGACAAAAGCTTCTATGAAATTGTAAGGAAAATGCTTGACGGCGATGACGATTTCAGCAAGTTTGAGGCATCGCGTAATTTAAGCGACAAAATGCAATCTTACGTTATGGGTAATAATACGATCGTTTCCATGATGCTGCTACCAGTAAATCCGAAATTGACGGTTGTAACATCCGGCCGGGCAACCACCGGTACTGCGGAGAAATTAATGAAAACAGCATGGTTTATGGAAACTGTCGAAAATGCGGGAAAAACAAACTGGATTCCACCACAGCCTGAAGGTATGTCAGATCCAGCGGGTGCGCCAACTATAGGCTTGAGTCGACTCATTAAAGATATAACTTCAAGTGAAGCATCTTATGTACTGCTGCTGGAGGTGCAAGCCTCGACGCTTGCGAAACGCTTCGAAGAAGTTAACCTTGGTGAAGGAAGCCAGCTTTCGATCGTGAATGCAAACGGTGAATATATTACAAATAATGATCCAGAATTGGTAGGCAAGCCAGCGAGTATTACATTCCCAACCGAAGGCGATAAAGCGCTTGAGGATTCGTCGAAAATGAAAACGACAAACGGTGCTGAGGTTTTGGCTACATACAAAACATTCGAAACGATGAACTGGAAGCTTCTAGGCACGGTACCGGTAAAAGAGCTGGTAAAAGATGCTAAAGCGATTCAAAATTTGACATGGATTACGGTATTTATCGCAGCACTTATTGCAATTGCAATCGGTATTCTCGTAATTATGACGATTGCACAGCCACTGGTTAAGCTTCGCAACCTGATGACTGAAGGAGCAAGCGGCAACCTGACCGTACGATCTGTCATGAAAAAACGCCAAGATGAAATTGGTGAGCTAAGCGACAGCTTTAATCTTATGATGACACAAATAACTGCTCTAGCGGTACAAACGACAAGATCAGCTGAGGATGTACTGGTTACAGCTACTGAGCTCGGAGATGCTTCTCGGAAAACAGCTATTTCTGCTAAGGAGATTGCAGTCGCAACAGAGGAGATCGCGGGAGGAGCAACAAGCTTGGCTGTTGAAGCGGAGCGAGGTTCTGACCTTACAGGAAACATCGATGTTCAAATGAAAAAAGTTATTGCAGCCAACGAACAAATGGTGAACTCTGCGCAAGCCGTTGAGAAGGCAAGTGAGCAAGGAACAAACTATATGGGCGTACTTATTCAAAAAACGAGCATGACAGAAGAAATGACCCGTTCTATGGTAGAGAAGGTTGATGCTTTGAAGGAAAGCACGGGCTCAATCGTAAAAATCCTAGACGTGCTCAATAGCTTAACGAAGCAAACGAACATCTTGTCATTGAATGCGACGATTGAAGCTGCTCGCGCTGGCGCAGCAGGAAAAGGCTTTATGGTCGTTGCCGATGAAATTCGCAAGCTGGCGGATCAAAGCCGCCAATCCATTGACGTTGTTGGACAAATCACGGAGAAAATTAGAGGCGAGATTGACGAGACCGTTCATGTTTTGTCCGATGCTTATCCGTTATTCCAAGAGCAAATCGGTTCTGTAAAAGAAGCGAATCAAATTTTCTTAACCGTTTCTGGTCAAATGGGAGAACTAGTTAAGAAGCTGGATCTCGTTACGGATTCAATCGGGCAATTGGATGAATCGCAAGTCGTATTAGGCGAAGCGATGACTAACGTGAGTGCAGTAGCTGAAGAATCTTCCGCTACATCAGAAGAAGTTGCATCACTTAGCACAGAACAGCTAAGCATTAGCGATGGTATGGTACGCTTGTCGGAAAAGCTGGATACGGTGTCTCGTGAGCTCAAGGATTCACTTTCAAAATTTAAAATTAATTAGCAATCACGGTATCCTATTAAATTGTTAATATTGAAGGAAGAGCTGTTCAAGCAGTTAATGCTGAACAGCTCTTTTTTTTGTTGTAGAAAATAGAATGGATGTTTGAAGGAGAGCCGCGGAAGGAGATAATGAACGTATAACAACGATTCCAGCGCTTATCAAACATTAGTCAGCATTAAAAAGGAGCTTTCGCAGGATGAGAACGGGACATGATTAAACGAATAACAATGGCTGCTTGTTTCATTAGTTTAATAATGATGCTTTATATTGGCCGCTTAGCTTGGATTCAATTGATGCCTGGAAGCTCCTCTTCTGCGGTCCTTTCTCCACTTGCAAACCGGGGAGGATGGCAACGGCTGTCAGTTCAGCAGCGTCAACGAAACTTGGTGCTGGACACAGGCAGAGGCGACTTTTATGATCGCTATGGAAAACCGATAACAGGTGAAACTTATTCGGCCGTTGCTTTATTTCCCATACGGGCAGAGCTGCGAGGTCAAGAAAAGAGTTTAGCTGAGCTTAGCCGCTTACTAGGCGTAACCATGGAGCAGCTGCGGCAGAAATGGGATGCCGTGCGAGAGCCTGTGTTTTGGAAGGCTGATGGGATGCAGGCTCCTATGCGACTGACAAATGATCAAATTACCCGCCTAAAAAAAATTGAGCTAAACGGTATACGAGTGCTTCCTTATCGCAATCGCTATTTGCCGTATTTTGATGCGAAGCATCTGATTGGCTTTACAAGCCAGCATCCAGAGTGGCTGCAGACTAACCATCCAGAAGATCTTGTAAGCGGCAAAAGAAAGCTGGTAGATCAGGTTGGCGGGTCGGGGCTTGAGAAATCGCTGGACAAGCTGCTGCATGGAGTAGGGGCTACTTCTGTTTCCTACTTCCTGGATGGACGTAATGCACCAATGCATGGCCTTGATATGCGGATTACGCAGCCTGGCAATCGATATTATCCTCTTAAAGCGATGACGACGATTGATTTGCAGCTGCAAAATGAAATCGAAGCGTATGTGGATGCACAAGGCTTGCAAGAGGGAGCAATCGTTGTGCTGGATGCGAGCAATGCGGATATTGTAGCGATGGTATCACGGCCGCAATTGAAGCCAGGACAGTTCCAAAGCTCCGACGGCAGCGAGTGGGCTAATCATGCAATCAAGGCGGTCGCTCCCGGCTCTGTGTTCAAGCTTGTTGCGGAAGCAGCTGCGTTGGAAGCGGGTGTAGTGAATCAGCATGAAACGTTTTTTTGCAATGGTGAATACGGCAAATATGGCTTATCCTGCTGGAAGGAAGGCGGACACGGCCGCTTGACGCTCCAAGAGGGCTTGGCGCAATCATGCAATATTGTGTTTGCAACGCTGGCAGAGCGGCTTGAAGCTAAGCAGTTGAAGCGGACCGCAGACTTGCTCGGGATAGGGCAGCAAGCGGGCTGGCATCGCGATGAAGCTTTTGGCCCCTTTACATCGCCTCTGAGACTGCTTGAGGAAGAAGATCGCGGACAGCTGTTTGCAGCCGATAAGAGCAAGCTCGCTTGGAATAGCGGCGGTGAGATGGGTGAGCATAAGCACGAGAATGGCAGTGCTAATGGCAGTAGCGGTGACAATGAGAATGGCTTTGGCAGTGGAAGTGGCAATGATAACGGCAGTGGCAGTGGCGGTGGCAAGCGAAATGAGAAGCGGAGCGGGAAGTTTGATGCGGCGCAGCAAGCGCGGGAAGAAGCAGCCATGCTGGCTGGCGTCGATGGCGGTGTGCTCGCGCAAAGCGCGCTTGGGCAGCGTGATGTAAGGATGTCGCCGCTGCAAGCGGCAAATCTGATTGTAACGCTGCTGAATGAGGGGCGCGTAATGGAGCCGCGCCTAGTGAGTGAAATCCGCTATGCCAACGGCCAGCGGATGGTGAAGCTGCCCGCGCAGCGCGCGCAAGCGATCCGTGGCCGGATTAAACCGGCCACGGCGCATGCGCTGCTGCGCGGCATGCAGGCGGTCGTCGACCATGGAACCGGTCGATCGATCCGCCAAGGGTTGTGGGCGATTGCCGGCAAATCCGGCACCGCCGAAACGACTCAGGCCGGAATCGCCCGCAACCACCAGTGGTTTGCGGGCTACGGCCCGGTCAAAGCTCCACGATATGCCGTAGCCGTCCTCGTGGAGAACAAGCCGCCTGGGAGCTCGCACCAGGCGACTAAGCTCTTTCGCGGCGTCATGGATATCGCCGCACGCCATTCCAAATAAAATGAGCCACCCCATTGCAGACGAATCAACGTTCGTTTGCAACGGGGTGGCTCTGTTTTATTTGCGTATTATAGTTCCTTGATGTCCTTGTTATTTATTTTCACCGATATACTATCAGTGTCGGGCTTGTCCGAAGGGTTGTCGTATTCCCCCTGCGGAGCGTGAATCCAGCGGTGGAAATAACCTTGATCATACAGCGCTTTGATTAAGATCATAAGAATAGGTGATAATATGACACCTGCGACGCCAAAAAGCGATAAGGATACAATCATGAAAGCGAGCATTGTAAAGGCGGATACGCCTAAGGAGTCGCCTGTAATTTTTGGTTCAAGAATTTGGCGTGTAAGCACAACTGCGAGAAAGAGGACGGACAGCCAAATAGCAAGCGAGACTTTGCCGACAATTATTAGGTAAATAATCCATGGGATAAAAATAGTGCCTACGCCTAGCAGCGGCAAAATGTCGAAGATAGCGGATACGACTGCTATGACAAAAGCATTTTCTACGCGCAGCAGAAGGAGCGCGATCAAAATAACGACAAAGGTGATACTAATCATCTTGGCTTGCGCTTTAATATATAACGCGATTCCTTTAAATACATTGTTTCTAAGGAAGAAAAATGCCGTTTTGAAGGTGTTTGGCGTTTTGTCCTCGGCCGTCTTTTTCCAAGTCGTAATTTCGATGCTTAAGAAATAAGCTAATATAATCCCGACTACAAAATTAAAGACGAAAGTTGAAAAGGATGTGACGTACCCGATGATACTAAGCAGTACAGTCTTTCCAAACAATGCTAATGTTGAAGAAGCGCCTTCAATGAGGTCTTTGGAGCGCTGAACCAAATCCAAATCTGCGGGCAGATTCCCAAATCTGGTTTGCACCTCTTCAGTCAGATTAGCGATTTGAACAGCGAGCATTTCTTGATATTTCGGGAAGTTGTTAACGAGCTCAGTTCCTTGCTTCGTAATCAGGTAAGCTGCGCCTGAGAAGGCGGTAAGTAAAATTAAAGTGAACAGCAGAATCGAAATGCCGGAAGCGATCGATTTTTTCATGCCAAGCTTATTTAGACGCCTTGCCAGCGGCTCAATACATAAGAAAATGAGAAAGGATAAAAATATAGGCGTTGCGATTCGGTACAAATAGCTGAAAGAAAACATAATTAAATAGACAGTTAGTGCAATGAGTGCGATGTCAAAGGCGGTTCGCCAATACTTTTTGTAAAAGGGCAGCATAATGTTTCTCCTTCTTTTTCCATATTCATATTTCCATAAAGATTGTACTATAGTTTTTAAAAAGATGCCTATTTTTAATTGCGTTATGCTACAATTAATACTACTGTTGTTGTTTTGTACCGCTATTTATTCGTCGACTAAATCATATAACGGTGGGGAAAACAAAATGGAAAATTTGCTGTTATGGGGATTATACGTAGCATCCTTCTATGCGTTTCTTCCTGGCCTCATTAGCCGTACTTTTGGCTTTCGTGTTTTTAAGAAGGGCCGTGTGGGAAACGAAATATCTTTAACGTTCGATGATGGGCCAGATGAGATTTATACGCCGCAATTGCTCGATCTTCTTGCCCGCTATAATGCGAAGGCAACCTTTTTTGTTGTCGGCTCACATGCCGAGGGACAAGAAGAGCTGCTGAAGCGGATGAAGGATGAGGGTCACAATATTGGTGTCCATAATTACGTTCACAAATCGAACTGGTTAATGCGTCCGAGGACGGTTAAGCGCCAAATCGAGCGTACGCTTGACATTATTGAGCAAGCAACGGGATTGCGATCGACTTATTATCGCCCGCCATGGGGAATCGTAAATGTATTCGATTATGCGAACTTAGGCCATTTGCAAATTATTTTGTGGTCGGCAATGTTCGGTGATTGGCGGATACGTTTAGGGTCAGAACGATTGAAAAACCGGATGATGAAAAAACTTCGGCCAGGTGAAGTCATTCTATTGCATGATTGCGGCATGACCTTTGGGGCGGACAAGGATGCACCGAGAAATATGCTTACCGCACTTGAGGCTTACTTAGAAGAAGGTACGAAGCAAGGTTTCCGCTTTGTTGGCATTGAAGAAATGATGAAGCGATCTGAAGCAGCGCGTGCTGCTCATACATCACTCTTGAAGAAAGCGATGATATCGCTTTGGCTGACATGGGAGCGTCTGTTTCACGTCGTATTCCGTCTGAAGACCGTAGGAGATGTGAAGGATGCAGCGTTTCATTACCGGGTGACCACATACACTGGCCAGGACATTGAATTAGCAGAGGGAGGACGCGTCTCAAAGGGAGACCGTATTGCAGAACTGCATTTTGACAACAAGAAATTGTCGATGATTGCAGCAACCTCAAAATCCCCTGTAGCTACAGGTATTCGCATGCTGCGTGAAGTGGAGCAAGCTCTTCCGCTGCTCGCAAATCAGCTTGCTGAAGATACAGATGCGAATGACATCAAAGCGGTATATGGGGTTACAATGATCCATCGCGGGGCTGATCGATTAGGATTTGAAATATTTCAGCTGCCTGAGGGCTGGTTTGCCAGATCATCGCGTGTGTACTTGCGTGTATTGATTAAAGTATTAACGAACACGAAGCAGACTTCTCAGAGCAAGAAGAAAAGAGAACTGATCTCGCCGCGTATGCTGTTAATGCCCGTCGCAACGATTAGGTCCTATGCAACGGCACAGCTGAACATGATTCAAGATATAAGCCAGACAGTAGAGAGAACTTTAAACGCAGCAGCCGACGAAGCTGCGCAGTTAGGTACAAAAACAACAGCGATATAATGTTGAGATATAAAAGACATTTATCCAAATGAATGTTAAATAAATAAAGGAGTGCAGGCTGTTTCCAGCCTGCACTCCTTTTGTTTAAATATAAGGAAGAAACTTCCTCTAACTTACCTTATATTTTTTGCTCAAAGCTGCATCAGCATCCAGAGGATGCTGAAGGCGATAACTACATTTTCATTACGCCACCAGTGCTGGCAGATGTAACAAGGTGAGCGTAGCGAGCCAAGTAGCCGCGCTTGATTTTTAGCTCGAAGCCTTTCCATTCGGAACGGCGTTTCTCGAACTCTTCGTCGCTAATAAGAAGATCCATCGTACGGTTGTTCATGTCGATCTCGATGATATCGCCGTCTTGTACGAAAGCGATAGGGCCGCCTTCAGCTGCTTCAGGAGAAGCGTGGCCGATGCTGATGCCGCGAGATGCGCCGGAGAAACGTCCGTCTGTAATGAGGGCAACCTTAGCGCCGAGTCCCATACCTACGATTTGCGATGTTGGTGCAAGCATTTCTGGCATACCAGGGCCGCCGCGTGGTCCTTCGTAACGAATGACTACGACATGACCTTCTTTGATTTTTCCGTTAGCGATGCCGTGAAGCGCTTCGTCTTGGGAATCGAAACAGATAGCAGGACCTTTGTGGTAGCCGCCAACGGACTTGTCAACTGCACCTGTTTTAATAATAGCGCCGTGAGGAGCCAGATTACCAAATAGTACAGCCAAACCGCCGCGTTCTGTATGCGGGTTGTCGATGGTATGAATAACATCGGTGTCTTGAATTTCACAGCCAATAACATTTTCACGAAGCGTTTTGCCAGTAACGGTGATGCAGTCACCATGCAATGCGCCTTCTTTCTTGAATAGCTCATTAAGGACAGCACTTACGCCGCCTGCATTATGCACATCTTCAATGTGATAATCGGATGCAGGAGCGATCTTCGCCAAATGCGGTACGCGTTCAGCCACTTCGTTAATACGCTCAATTGGGTACTCGATTCCAGCTTCATGCGCGATTGCTAGCGTGTGAAGTACTGTATTTGTTGAGCCGCCCATTGCCATATCTAGAGCAAATGCATTGTCGATTGTATCTTTTGTAACGATGTCGCGAGGTTTGATGCCTAGCTCGATGATTTTCATCAATTGGCGAGCAGCGTCTTTAACGAACTCTTTGCGTTCTGGAGAAACAGCAAGAATCGTGCCGTTACCAGGCATTGCAAGTCCCATGCCTTCTGCCAAGCAGTTCATGGAGTTTGCCGTAAACATACCGGAGCAAGAGCCGCAAGTCGGACAACCGAATTGTTCAAGCTCCATCAGTTGATCGTCATTGATTTTACCAGCTTGGTGAGCGCCTACGCCTTCAAATACGCTGGAGAGTGAAATTGAACGACCATCGGATGTTTTACCGGCTTTCATAGGTCCGCCGCTTACAAGCATAGTCGGGATATTGACGCGAAGTGCGCCCATGATCATGCCCGGTGTAATTTTGTCACAGTTCGGAATACAAACCATACCGTCAAACCAGTGAGCATTTACGACTGTTTCAATGGAATCGGCAATAATTTCACGGCTGGCAAGTGAATAACGCATACCGATGTGACCCATTGCAATCCCATCATCAACGCCGATTGTGTTAAATTCGAAAGGAACGCCGCCAGCTTCACGGATCGCTTCTTTAACGAGCTTGCCGAACTCCTGTAGATGAACGTGACCAGGAATAATATCAATATACGAGTTGCAAACCGCGATAAACGGCTTGTCGAAATCTTCCTCTTTTACGCCTGCGGCGCGAAGCAAGCTGCGATGCGGTGCGCGGTCGAATCCTTTTTTGATCATGTCTGAACGCATTCTTTTGGCCGCCATGTAAGTTCCCCCTATATGCTTATTAAAATATCAATACTCTCGATTTTATCACAACGGACGGGCGTTGGCTATAACGTCAGCCGAAAGGCGTTTCGCAAAGAAATGTTAAAAAAACATTAAAAATGGCTTAAACATTGTGATATTCCGTGAAACAATAGGACATCATGCAGGTTAATCATGTATAGTATGCTCATTGGTAACGATGAGAATAATTTGAAGATGAATAAGGAGGCGCTTGAAATTGGAAAGAAGAGTATTAATTGTTGATGATGAGCGGGAAATTGCCGATCTTATAGAGATCTATTTGAAAAATGAAGGGTTTATTACCGAAAAGGCGTATGACGGGGAGCAGGCGCTGCTTGCTTATGCGCGAGATCCGTTTGACTTAGTCATCTTAGACATCATGATGCCGAATATGGACGGGCTGGAAGCTACGAGGCGGCTCAGGCGCGATCAATCGGTCCCCATTCTAATGCTCAGTGCAAAAGCAGAGGATATGGATAAAATTATGGGGCTGATGACCGGTGCGGACGATTATATGATCAAGCCGTTTAATCCGCTTGAGCTTGTCGCTAGAGTACGCTCTTTACTGAGAAGATCCTATCAGTACAGCGGTCAAGCAAGTGCGAATAATGGGGCGCGGCAAGATAAGGAGCTTCGCCTTGGACCGCTGCGGATCGATAAGCTGAGCCATACGGCTGAAATAGACGGCAATCCGCTTCATCTGACTTCTACTGAGTTCGGCATTTTGCATTTGCTCGCTGGCCAGCCTGGCCGCGTGTTTAGTGCGGAGGATATTTTCCAGCAGGTGTGGAAAGAAAAATATTTTGATTCCAACAATACGGTAATGGTCCATATCAGCAAGCTCAGAGATAAGCTGGAGAAGGAGCTTGGTGATAAGATGATCATCACGGTCTGGGGGGTTGGCTATAAAATTGAAGGATAACATTGCATTAAAGCTTGTCTTCCGTTCGTTGCTGAATATCGCGATAAGCGCCGTGCTAGCGGCCTTTTCACTGTATATCCTATTAGGGTTCGGAATGTGGCTTATCGATAATGTAAGGCCAATGAGAGTTTTGTATCAATTCATTGATAGGTTTGATCGACGGCTTGTGTATGGTGCTGCGGGCATTGTAATGTCTCTTTTTTACTACATCATTCTCCAGTGGAGCTTATTTCATTATCTCGGTCAAATGAATAAGACGGTTCGCGGCATTGCTGACGGTACCTATGATATGGATTACAAAATCGAAGTGCGGAAAAGAAATATATTTGGTCCTATGGCAGCCAATATGAACAGCTTGGCAGGAAGGCTCCATCATGCGCTCGTGGAAGAGCGGAAGGCAGAGCAAACCAAAAACGAATTGATTACGAACGTTTCCCATGATTTGCGTACACCTTTAACATCAGTGCTTGGCTATTTGGGATTGATTGAGCAGGATCGTTATCGAGACGAGGTAGAGCTGCGCCACTATGTTCAAATCGCTTATGAAAAATCGATGCGACTGAATGTCCTCATTAATGATCTTTTTGAATATACGAGAATGAGGCATGATACGACTGCGCTTAAAGTAACGAATTTTAATTTAATCGAAATGCTCGGACAGCTGCTTGTGCAGTTTCGATTGCCGCTGGAGGAAGCGGGAATGCAGAGCAAGCTGGTGACAGATAAAACGTCAGTCATGATCAAGGGAGATGCAGCCAAGCTTGTGCGTGTATTTGAGAACTTGATCGTGAATGCCATGAATTACGGCAGAGACGGCAAACAGGTCGTTGTGACGGTTCAGTTGGAGGGCAGTGCAGCCGTTATCGAGGTTATTAATTTTGGTGAACCGATTCCAATGATGGACATTCCTCATATTTTTGAACGATTTTATCGCGTAGACAAATCAAGAACACAGTGGTCAGGCGGTTCCGGCTTAGGGCTTGCCATTGTCAAAGGCATCGTTGAAAAGCATGAAGGTACGATTTCGGTGACGAGTGATTCGGAGCAAACGGCATTCCGTATAACATTGCCGATTATTAATTAATAATTAAGGGTTTCTTATGGTTTGTTTACGGTCTCCTTAAACTGACTCTCCTATACTTGGTTGTATAGAAGAGACAGTGAAAGGGGATCGTTTTTTATGCAGCAAGAAACGTATGGAAGAAAACGTGGAGGTACAATCTTGTGGCTTCTAACCGCAATTGGAGTGATCGTCAGTGTCTTTTACGTCATTTCATTAAAAGGCAGCCCATCTAAAGCTGATTTGCAATTGGATTCTAGCTCGGCGATTTTAATAGATCTTAATACAGGGGAAGTGCTCTACGAAAAAAATGCAAATGAAGCGCTGCCGCCTGCAAGCATGTCGAAGCTGATGACAGAGCTTATCCTATTAGATCTCACAAGTGAAGGTACGCTTGATTGGAAAGAACAAGTGAAAACCAGCGCTTATGCTGCAGAGGTGCCAGGTTCCCAAATAGGCTTTGCGGTAGGGGAGACCTATACGGTTAGAGAGCTTTTTGAAGCGATGGCGATTCATTCCGCGAACGATGCGGCAGTAGCCCTTGCAGAGCATGTTAGCGGCAGTGAGGCTGCATTTGTTCAATTAATGAACAATCGGGCTGCTAAGCTGGACTTGTCCAATCAAACCGTCTTTGCGAATGCAACGGGGCTTAGCCATGAGGATCTGCTTCCGTTCGAAGCTGCTTCTTCGGAAAGGGATACTATGATGTCAGCTAAGGATACAGCAACACTAGCTGCCTATTTACTGAAGAAGTATCCTGAGGTAGTCGATGTTTCCAGCCGCAATAGCGTGAAGCTTGCGAGCACCTCGCAAAGATTGAAGACGACAAACATGATGCTAAGCGGCATGCCGTATGCATTTCCGGGCAATGACGGATTGAAAACAGGTTATACCGTGCAGGCTGGCTATTGCTTTACAGGTACTGCAAAGCAGGATGGCAAACGGCTTGTATCCGTCATTATGGGGGCGAAGACGCCAGAGCAGCGATTCACGGAAACAGGGAAGCTGTTTGAATACGGTTTTCAATTAAGCGGCTTGGAGAGCGTGATGGGGCATGTTCAAAGCAAACTAGGCTTTAAAGTAGGATAAATAAGGTAGAGTTAAATCTATTTTTCTCGAATGATGCAGAAAATAGTCTATTATTCTCATCGAAATAATTGTGTTATTGTCATGTTAAGTCTAGGACGAGCGCGAGTCGCTTTTTCTGGACTTTTTGTTTTTATGTCATAAAAACTAACATTAAATGATTTACGAACCCGTATTTGCTGTTTATAATAAAACTAATACAGATAAAGAGGTGAGTATATGCAATTGACCGAACGTGAAAAAGAAAAGCTGCTCATTACGATCGCTGCAGATTTGGCAAGACGACGAATGAATCGCGGCTTGAAGCTTAATTATCCTGAAAGCATAGCGTTAATCACCTCTGAAATTATGGAAGGCGCTCGTGATGGAATGACCGTTGCACAGCTAATGGCATTTGGAACAAAAATTTTGAATGCAGATCAAGTCATGACTGGCATTCCGCAAATGATTCACGAGGTTCAGGTGGAAGCGACTTTCCCAGACGGAACGAAGCTTGTTACCATTCACGACCCGATAACTTGAAAACGATAAGTAAAACGGCTCTGGGCATCATTTCATTTGATATAGAAAGTGGCATGTGAACGATCAGCTTTATAGGGGAGGAGAGAATGGCCTGTGATACCTGGACAATATCGAACGGCTGACGGTGAAATTGAATTGAATGCAAGGCGAATGACGAAGCAGTTAATTGTAGTAAATACTGGAGACAGACCGGTTCAGGTAGGCTCTCATTTTCATTTTTTTGAAGTGAATCGTGCATTGAGGTTTGATCGCGAGGCAGCTTTCGGGATGCGTCTTCACATCGCAGCAGGGACAGCGGTTCGTTTCGAGCCCGGTGAGGAGAAGCCTATAACCGTCGTTGAGCTGGGTGGTACAAAGCTATCTTATGGACTTAATGGTCTCAGCCAAGGGAAAGCGGAGAACGGCAGGATGCCAGATGTTGTTCGCGAACGGCTTGCGGCTTGGGAGGGCGAAGGTAAATGACTAAGATGGATCGACGCAGCTATGCGGCCATGTTTGGCCCTACAACGGGTGATGCCATTCGGCTGGCAGATACGGAGCTATGGGCACAGATTGAACATGATTACACGGTGTATGGCGACGAATGCAAGTTCGGCGGCGGCAAGGTTATACGCGATGGCATGGGGCAGTCGAGCGGCGCGCTGCGTGATGAGGGTGTGCTGGATACATTGATTACGAATGCCGTTATTATCGATCATTCCGGCATTGTGAAAGCGGATATCGGCTTAAAGGATGGATTTATCGTTGGTATCGGCAAAGCCGGAAATCCAGACATTATGGACGGCGTGCACCCGAATATGATTGTTGGCGCAAGTACCGAGGTTATTGCTGGTGAAGGAAAGATTGTAACAGCAGGAGCCATTGACTCGCATATTCACTTTATTTGTCCGCAGCAAATTGAAACGGCGCTTTCCTCAGGCGTCACGACGATGATCGGCGGTGGAACAGGTCCGGCAACAGGAACCAATGCAACGACGGTTACACCTGGCGCGTGGCATATGCGGCGCATGCTGGAGGCAGCCGAACATTTTCCGATGAATATCGGCTTTACGGGTAAAGGCAATGCTTCGTTCACCGCTCCGCTCATTGAGCAAATTGAAGCGGGAGCCATTGGGCTTAAGCTGCATGAGGACTGGGGAACAACACCAGCAGCAATTAACGCTTGCTTGCAAGCCGCAGATCAGTACGACATTCAAGTTGCTATCCACAGCGATACGCTGAATGAGGCAGGCTTTGTTGAGGATACGCTTGCGGCCATTGGCGGAAGAACGATTCATACGTATCATACCGAGGGCGCGGGCGGCGGTCATGCCCCAGACATCATTATCGCGGCAGGCGAGATGAATGTTTTACCGTCATCCACGAACCCTACTCGTCCTTTTACAATTAATACGATAGAAGAACATTTGGATATGCTGATGGTTTGCCACCATTTGGACAGCAGCATTCCTGAGGACGTTGCATTTGCTGATTCTCGGATTAGGCCGGAGACGATTGCAGCGGAAGATATATTACATGATATGGGCGTATTCAGCATGATTAGCTCCGATTCACAAGCGATGGGGCGCGTAGGAGAAGTTATTATCCGCACATGGCAAACGGCAGACAAGATGAAAAAGCAGCGAGGACCGCTCCTTCCGGACAATGAACAGCATGATAACTTCCGTATTAAGCGCTACATTGCCAAATATACGATTAATCCTGCGATCACGCATGGTGTCTCTCATCTGGTAGGCTCGCTGGAAGCGGGCAAATTCGCCGATCTTGTCATTTGGAATCCGATGTTTTTTGGCGTCAAGCCGGATCTTGTGCTGAAGGGCGGGAGCATCGCATTTGCGCAGATGGGTGATCCAAACGCTTCAATCCCAACACCGCAGCCTGTGTTCGGTCGGCCAATGTTCGCTTCCTTCGGGAAGCTGGTGTTCAGCAGCTCGATTACTTTTGTATCTCAGGCAGCCTATGACCTCGGGGTTGCGAAGGAGCTCGGACTGCAGAAGCGTATTGAACCTGTAAAAGGCTGCCGCAGCGTAACGAAGAAGGATATGATCCACAATGATGCAACGCCTAAGCTTGAGGTGGACGCGGAAACCTATCATGTTCTGGTAGATGGCGAGCATATGACCTGCGAGCCAGCTGAGGTGCTGCCGATGGCGCAGCGTTATTTCTTATTTTAGCTGCGCGCTGCGGCCATGGAGGACAGGAGGGCGAGCGAAAAATTGAATGATGATATGAAATGGCTGGCTATGCAGCAGCTGCTCGATTCAGCACTGCCGATCGGCGGCTTCTCGCATTCGTTCGGTCTTGAGACCATGGTTCAAGATGGCCGTATGAATCGTTCAGCTCAGCTCTATGATTATGCCTCAGCCATGCTTTTGCAAAGCTGGGCAAGCTCGGATGCGATGGTGATCAAGGCCGTATATAGGGATGCGCCAAAAGGGAATTGGGAGAAGGTGTGGGCGATTGAGCGGATTGTTCATTTGCAAAGGGTCGCATCAGAAACACGCAGCGGCGTAGAGAAAATGGGGCGTCGGCTGCTTCAGCTTGCAGCAGCTATACATCCGCAGCTGGATTGGTCGCCTTTACTGGAAGCAATGAAGGCAGGGAATTGTTTTGCTTCCCATCCTCTCTCGCACGGCTATGCCTGCTGGGTGCTTGGCATATCGGAGGAGAAAGCGATCCAAGGCTATTTGTATACTTGCATCGTAACTTGCGTCAACAGCGCTCTGCGGCTGATGTCGATGGGACAGACGGAGGGTCAATCGTTGCTCGCAAGGCTTATACCGCTAACAGCAGACGCCTTGAAAATCGTGCGTGCGATGGAGCCGGAACAAGCCTATTCTAATATGCCGATGGCGGAGATGGCGATGATGCGCCACGAGAGGTTATATTCGCGATTATTTATGTCTTAATTATAAATTAATGGAGGAATGAAAAATGTGCCAAGGACAAGGACATACGCATCAGGAATGGGAAAGCCCGGCAATAGACAGCTCAAGGCCGATCCGAATCGGTATCGGGGGACCAGTAGGTTCAGGAAAAACAGCGCTTGTAGAACGATTAACGCGTGAGCTTCATACCAAATACAGCCTCGCTGTCATTACGAACGATATTTACACGAAGGAGGATGCTCGTATTTTGTTCAATACGGGTGTGCTGCCGGAAGAACGTATTATCGGTGTTGAAACTGGCGGGTGCCCGCATACAGCCATTCGAGAGGATGCATCGATGAATTTTGAAGCGATCGAGGAGCTGGAGCGGCGCTTTGACCATCTGGATCTTATTTTCATTGAGAGCGGCGGAGATAATCTTGCTGCGGCGTTCAGTCCTGAGCTTGTCGATCGTTTTATTTATATTATCGATGTCGCCCAAGGCGAGAAGATTCCACGCAAAGGCGGACCTGGTATTATGCGCTCGGACCTGCTTGTCATTAACAAAATCGATCTTGCGCCGTATGTAGGAGCGAGTCTCGCAGTTATGGAAGCTGACACAATTAAGATGCGCGGGGAGCGACCTTTCGTTTTCTCTAATTTGTTTGGCGGCGATGGCGTGGATGAGATTGTGAATTGGCTTACACATGAGGTAGCACATGCGCGCGGAACGGAACACTCGCATGTGATTCAGCTTACGAGCATACCTGATGACAAGCGGCACACAGCTTCCTAATGAGGCGTGAGCAAAGCAGTGCAGAGGCTGCAGCCATTCGGCACGAGGATAATGCAGTGGGAGAGGTCAGGACATCCGTACTGCGTGCAACGTTTGCCAGCCGCCTCGGTCAAACGTTAATCGGCAATAAATATCATACTGCTCCGATAAAGATTGCCAAAGCTTTTCCACTGGCTGGTCAGCTGGGCGTAATCGTAATGGATGTTTCACCTGGCCTGCTTAGCGGTGACCGGTATGAGCTGGAATGGACAGCCGAGCAGCATTCTCATGTCATGATTACGAATCAATCGTATACGAAGGTGCATCCTAGTTTACCTAACAGTGACTCTTCGATACAGCAATTGTTCGAACTAGAGACAGATGCAGTCGTCGAGCATATGCCGGAGCCCATTATGCTATATAAGGAAGCGGCCTTTCGAAACGATACTCAGGTTCGACTGCAAAAAGGGTCCGCTTGGCTGCAAGCCGACGTCCTTTGTCCAGGCCGCACGCTTCGCGGCGAACGCTTCGACTATCGCTCATACAGCAATTCATTAACCGTTCATTATGGTGAAGAGCTTATCTTCTCGCAGCGTCAGCGAGTAGTGCCAGGCAGTCAAGTTATAACTGCGCCTGGCAGCTGGGACGAGATGACGCACTGGGCAACCTTTTATATGTTCAGTGATCGTGTCAACAGAAGCCATCTGGAGCAGCTTCAGGAGAAACTGGACAGCTTCGAAGCTCCCGAGGCTCATAAAGTAATTGGCGGGGCGTCTATGACCTATCGATACGGTGTTGCGGTGTCCGCAGCCTCAACGGCAGCATGGCCGCTGCAGCAATTAATGCAAGAGCTGTGGCAGACTGCGCGAATGGGACTGCTTGGCAAGCCGCCGCTGCGATTTTTGCAAGGATAAATTAAGCAGTTTTATATTTTTTCAGACAAAAAGGTCAACCTGCAACCTTCGGTTGGTCTTTTTGTGCTAAATCAAAAAGGTTTCATATTTATTTCGTGCAGAACGTTAGTTAAACAAAGAAAGGGAAGGTATAATATGAACAACAGGATGGACTAAAGAAAGTAGATAGGTTGGTGATCAATTGGAAGCTTCAGATATGGAGAGACAAGAGTTAATGAGGCGGCTGGACGAATCATTTCGTCAAGTGAGAAGACAAATAAACACCGAATGGCACACCTATAATGTGCATGGCTTAGGCATGACCCATGGGAAAATGTTAATTATTTTAGGGAAATCGGGGCCACAGAAAGCATCAGCTTTGGCTGAGCAGCTGCTTATCACTAGTGGTGGAGTTACTGGAATTGCTGATCGTTTGATAGAGCTCGGGTATGTCAAGCGCGAACGAGGCGAGAAGGATCGGCGTGTCGTGATGCTCGAAATTACAGATGAGGGTATGGAAATCATTCAATTAATTGAGACGATACGCTCAAAGCTTATGCTTAAGCTGTTCGATGGCATGTCGATCGCTGATATGGAGCAAGGTGTGCGGATGTTTGAGCAAATGAGTCATAATATGGAGACGGATGTTACAAATTCGTGACTAATTTCATATTTCATTATTATTGTGGATGAATTTAGTGTAGAATAAACTAGAAATTTGTCGAATCGAAAAAGATTGACAAAATCCGATAAAACAACTAGGATTAAAAGGAATTAATACATTCAATTGTTTAGGGGAGATTACGATGAAAAAGGTTTTTGCTTTGGCGGTATCGTTGTTTCTAATGGTTGCGATTGTTGCAGCTTGCGGATCCAACAAAAATGAACCAGGAAACGCAGCGAATAACGGTGCAGGCGACAAAGCGGACAAGAAAAAAATCGCTCTTGTATTGCCCGAAAAAATTGGCGTTAACAAGTTTTTTGTATTGATGGATGAAGGCTTCAAAAAAGCAGGCTCCGAATTCGGCGCTGAAGTGAAAACAATTGAGTCCACTGACCCAGCGGGTTTTGAACAAAATCTTCGTGCAACTGTAGCAGAAGATTACGACTTGATTATTACAGCAACATTCCAAGCAGAAGATGCACTTAAGAAGGTGGCTGCTGAAAATCCGGACAAGTCTTTTGCAATTATCGATACTGTAGTTGATCTTCCAAACGTTCGCAGCGTTAACTTCCGCGAGCATGAAGCTTCTTACTTGATGGGAGCACTTGCAGGTCTTGCAACTAAAACAAATATTGTGGGTGCAGTCGTTGCAATGGATGCACCACTTCTTAGCAAATATACATCAGGCTTTGAACAAGGCCTGAAGAGCACAAACCCAGATGCACAATTCCTTATCAACTATGTAGGCAGCTTTACAGATCCAGTTAAAGGTAAAGAGCTTGCGCTTCTTCAACAGTCCAAAGGCGCTGACTTTATCGCAGGTATGGCAGCAGTTGGCGACAATGGTGTGTTTGATGCAGCGAAAGAAAAAGGCTTCTTCACTTCAGGTCAAGATACAGACCGTACGGATGAAGATCCAGAGCATATCGTGCTTTCACAATTGAAAGGTACGGATGCAGTTGCTTACGAAACAGTGAAAAGCTTCGTTGAAGGCAGCTTTGCATTCGGCGTTGCAGACTACGGCTTGAAAGAAGACGGCGTAGGCTTGACTTTCGTAACAAGAGACAGCAAATCGACGCTTAGCCCGTTTATCGGCCAAGAAAATGTCGATAAAGTAAAAGCTATCGCAGAAGACATTAAATCTGGTAAAATCGTAGTAGTTAATCCGCTAGCTCAATAGAACAACACGCCGGCTGCTACCCATGCAGCCGGTTTGCTTGTTGCCTAGAAGCTTCCTCTGTAATCGAGGGAGCGGTTTTTTTGTTTATATCGGGATTGAAAGGGGAGAGCTTTTGTATGTTGCTGCAAATGGACAGCATTACGAAGTCATATGGGAGCGTAACCGCAAATAGCAATGTTCAGTTTTCGCTGCAAAAAGGAGAAATTCATGCCTTAGTAGGTGAAAACGGTGCAGGGAAAACGACGTTAATGCGTATTCTGTACGGGATGGAAAGTCCGACTAGCGGTGAAATTCGCATTGACGGAAAGCCGGTTTCGTTCGGGAACCCTGCTGATGCGATTAAGCATAAGATTGGAATGGTTCATCAGCATTTCATGTTATTCCCGACGTTTACGATAGCCGAAAATATCGTCATTGGGCGCGAGCCCTCCAAAGGGGTAGGCTTTGACCGCAAGGCAGCTGCCACAGAGGTGGAAAGAATCGGCAAGCTTTATGGCATGCCGGTAGACCCATGGAAGAAAGTTGCAGATTGCTCGCTCGGCATGCAGCAGCGCGTTGAAATATTGAAGGTGCTCTATCAGGGCGCAGAAGTTATTATTTTGGATGAGCCAACTGGCGTCTTGACGCCGCTCGAAGTGAAAGAGCTGCTCATTGCAATTAAAGGATTAGCGGCGCAGGGCAAAAGCTTTATTCTTATTAGTCATAAGCTGCAAGAAATTATGGAAGTTGCTGACCGTGTTACCGTCCTTCGAGATGGCAAGGTTACGGGAGCAGTCGAAGCGAAAGGCACGAATGCGGAACATTTGTCACGGCTTATGGTAGGCCGGGATTTAGTACATATATCACGGAATAAGGTGAGCAGAGGCAAGCCTGTTCTTGAGGTATCGAATGTATCTATTCCAGGTGTCAAAGCGAAGCCGCTGCTTAGCGATATTAGCCTTCATGTTAACGGTGGCGAAATTGTGGGAATCGCGGGTATTTCTGGCAATGGTCAATCCGAGCTATTGCAGACGATATCCGGTTTAATGAAACCCGGAGCCGGCACAATCAAGCTGCTGGGTAAAGATATGACCGGTGCGCCAGTTGGCGATATTCGTGAAAGCGGGCTTGCTCATATTCCTGAGGACCGTTACCAGTGGGGCGTTGCGAAGGATGCGACCGTTACCGAGAATGGCTTGATGGGACATGCTGACAAGCATCAAAAGCTTGGTGTATTGAATGGGACAAGCATTCGTCAGATGGTAGGCGAGTGGGTGACACGCTTTGGGATAAAAACGGGCTCTTTATCTACAAAAGCTCAGTATTTATCCGGCGGAAACCTACAGAAGCTTATCGTTGCACGGGAACTTGCGCAGAAGACGCCGTTTCTTATCGCTGCGGAGCCAACGCGCGGCGTTGATGTCGGCGCTATGGAAATTATACATGGCGAGCTTCTAAAGAAGCGGGATGAAGGCGGAGCAATATTGCTTGTTTCATCAGAGCTGACTGAAATTTTGAAGCTATCTGACCGTGTGTTGGTCATGTATGAAGGTAAGATCGTAGGGGAACTGGATGCTGACAAAGCTACAGAAGAGCAAATTAGTTTGTTAATGGCGGGAGGAAAAGCGGTTGGATAAGCTGGTACAATTCGGACGTTCGCTGTTACAGCCGCTTTTGGCTGTTATCATTGGTTTAGCAGCGGGTGCGATTGCCATTGTGATCGTCGGAGGCTCCGTAATGGAGACATACGCGGAAATGTGGAAGGGCGCCTTCGGCAGCTTTTATTTTTTTACGAATACGCTCAGTAGAGCTACGCCTATTATCCTTATTGGCCTAGGGGTGGCACTGGCATTCCGTGCTGGATTTTTTAATATGGGCTCAGAAGGCCAAATGGTATTAGGCGCTCTAAGCGCAGCGGTAACGGCAATCTATTTGCCAGGGCCAGGTTGGTTTAAGCTCGTAGCTGCTATTATAGCTGGAATTATTTCCGGGGGAATATGGTCGGCTTTCGCAGGCTGGCTCGATGCTAGATTTCGAATGAATCTGCTCATTACCACATTATTGCTCAATTATATTGCAACGTTGTTTGCAGGGTATATTGTATCGTATCCGCTCAAGGATCGTACAGGTTCTGCTGCAATGGCGCAGACGGTTATGCTTGATCAAAGCGTATGGCTGCCGAAGCTGTTTAAAGGAATGAGCCTTCATGGCGGATTTATTATTGCTGTAGTCGGAGCAATATTGCTGTTCTTGTTCATGCGCTATACTGTTAAGGGTTATGAAATTAGAATGCTTGGCGGCAATCCGTTGTTTGCAAGCTATGGCGGCGTGCAGCGTGGAAAAATGATGCTTATCAGCATGTTCGTCAGCGGAGGTTTTGCTGGACTAGCTGGCTCCGTTGAAGTGCTCGGCACGCAGTACCGCTATTTGGATGGCGCTTTGACTTCGCCAGGTTACGCATGGTCGGGTATTATGGCCACATTGCTTGCCGGATCGCATCCGCTCGGAACGGCTGTAGCAGCGATTTTGCTTGCTGCACTGCAGACCGGCGGTATGGGCATGGAGCGGAATACAGATGTTCCGCTGGAGGTATCCAGCATTATTCAAGCGGTGCTCATTTTGTTCGTTTCTGCTAAGTTCACATATTCGTTCATTAAACGCAGGAAGGCGAGGTCATAAGTATGGATTTTTTATTAGATGTCTCGCTGTATGCCTCGACGCTTCGTATGGTTACACCAATTCTGCTTGCGGCACTCGGCGGCGCAATATGCGCGCGTGTTGGTTTGTTTAATGTAGGCCTTGAAGGTTTAGTATTGATCGGTGCATTTTCTGGGATTGTAGGCAACCACTTCACAGGAAATGTGTTCGCAGCCGTATTGTTTGCGGTAGTATGTTCAGTTTTATTTTCAGTACTCTTCGGTTTTATGAGTATTCATCTGAAAGCGAATGTTATCGTTGTTGGTATTGCGCTTAACTTTCTGGCGCTTGGACTGACGACATTCTCACTGCGTGCGATCTTTGATGTGAAAGGCGCATACTACAATAAGGATATGATTGGGCTGCCTAAATGGGATATTCCATTGTTAAAGGATATTCCATGGTTCGGAGAAGTTTTATCCGGGCATTCCCCGCTGGTATACTTGTCCATCATTCTCGTTATTGTGCTGCAACTGTTTTTGTTCAAAACGGTTACGGGCTTTCGCTTGCTGGCAGCTGGAGAGAATCCAACAGCAGCCAAAAGCTTAGGCATCAAGGTAACTCGCATTCAATATGGAGCAGTGCTGCTCTGCGGCGCTCTGTGCGGGTTAGCAGGCGCGCAGCTGTCGCTCGGCAATGTTACTATGTTTACAGAGGGAATGACTTCCGGTAGAGGTTTCATTGCGCTCGTTGCAACGATGTTAGGCCAATCCAATCCAATCGGTGTTGCGGCATCAAGCTTGCTGTTCGGATTTATGGATGCACTCAGCATCAGGCTGCAGGGCTTCGCGCTGCCAACTCATTTTACGATGATGCTGCCTTATATCGTTACGATTCTCGCTATGTTGTTCTTTAAAGATAAAGGTTATATGCAGGAAGCTCGCAAGTCGAATGAGAGCTCCAGGTAGAGCAGAGATGCTTTATAGCTTGAAATGAATCAGCAAGGAATGGAATTTGGAGGTATACGAGATGCATAAAAAAGCAGAACGTCTCAAAAAAGTGAATAGCATTAAACAGACGGTGCTTGCTCCTGAGATCGCTCATCGGATTCCGCCTGGTCAAACGATGACCGAGCGATTTCCGATTTTGCATGAGGGAGAGGTTCCTTCCTATGACATCAACACCTGGTCGCTGCGAGTATTCGGCGAGGTAGAGGAGGAGCGTACGTTCAGCTTCGAAGAGCTGCTTGCTATGCCTCAAACCCAAACGAAGTGCGACATTCATTGTGTAACGCGCTGGTCGAAGCTGGACACAGAATGGGAAGGCATTAAGTTCAAGGACTTGCTGCCTTTGCTGGGCGTTAAGCCAGATGCCAAATATGTTATGTTTCATGCGGATGAGGACTATGACACGAATGTGCCGCTTGAGGATTTATTGCACGACAATGTGCTGCTTGCGCATCGATTTGACGGTGAGCCGCTGACTGACAAGCATGGCTGGCCGATGCGGATGCTCGTACCTCATTTGTATTTTTGGAAAAGCGCAAAATGGATTAGAGGCATCGAGTTTATGAAAGAGGATCGCGAAGGCTTCTGGGAGCGCAACGGCTTCCACAACTATGCCGATCCATTTAAAGAACAACGCTTCACGAGCGAAGAAAATTCGATGCCGGAAGACGAATGGATAACGAAGGAGTTTGATTAATCAGATGCTGCCTATACTACAAGTTAACCCAGAAGATTTGCCGGATTACGCTATCGTATGCGGTGATCCACGCCGCGCGGAGACGATTTCACAGAAGCTCGACAATGTAAAAGAGCTTGCATTCGCTCGCGAATATCGGACATTTGTTGGTGAATATCAAGGAGTAAGGCTAGCCGTGGTAAGCCACGGCGTAGGTTCGCCAGGAGCAGCGGTATGCTTCGAGGAGCTTATCCGCGGAGGCGTTAAGACACTTATTCGTGTCGGTACAGCAGGATCTTATTCAGCAGATCACCCTGCAGGAAGCCTCATCGTCAGCACAGCGGCCGTTAGAGCGGAAGGGCTTACGCATCAGCTGGTGCCGGCAGGATTCCCGGCTGTTGCAGACAGCGCGGTTACTGAAGCGTTGTATGCGTCTGCGCTTGAGAGCGAAGGCATTGTTAAGAAAGGCATAACGGTAACGCTTGATGTCTTTTTCTCAGGAGTTGTAGATATTCCGCATCGCCAGTACAAACAAGCAGGCGCACTAGCTGTTGAAATGGAAATTGCTGCTTTGTTCGTTATCGCAACAATGCGCGGTGCACGCGCGGGAGCGATTCTCGCACTGGACGGTTACGCAGATTCTGATTTGGCGGGCGAATATGATCCGCATACAGATGTTGTAGCGAAAGCAATCGAGCGTGAGATTGAAACGGCGCTTCTTGCCGTCGTTAAGCTTGCATCCGCGTAACCATACTTGTCTTTAAGTAAGGGGGGCTTCACGTGAGTGGGACGTTGTTTAAGCGAGAATGGCTGAATGGAGATTTTTATCCGCATGTGTTTGCTTATTATTTTAAGCAATGGTTTGATTACGAGATGGCCTTCCACACGCATGATGCAATCGAAATTATGTATGTCATTTCCGGAGCTTGCGGAATAGAGCTGGAGGCAGAGGCAACGAGTCAAGCATGTGAAATGACGCTCAAGAAGGGTGATTTCATTATTCTTGATGCGAATGTTCCGCACCGACTTACCGTGGACGAGCGCGGGCCCTGCCGGATGCTAAATGTTGAATTTGATTTTAGGGAACGCCCATCGGCGTTTCCCTCTATACGGCAGCTAGCGTTGGAGGACGAATTTGTGGACAGATTGATCACAGAGCCGTCCTCTTATTTGTTTTTGCGTGATCCGAATGAAGTGTATCAGGTGCTAAAGAGCCTAGTGCTTGAGCTGGACAGCCGAGGCAGGAGCGTCAATATGAAGGCAGAGCTGTTGTTTGCTCAACTGATCTTGGCGATAGCGCGGCTTCATAAGGAAGCTGGCGTAAAAGGGGCTAATCCGATTGAAGCTTATGTGAAGCAATCGATTGAATATATGCATCATAACTATGATAGAGATATTCAAGTAAAGGATATTGCTGCAGCTGTAAGCTTGCATCCAGGTTATTTGCACCGCGTATTTCGCGCGCAGATAGGCCAAACGCTAACAGGTTATTTAACGGAGCTGCGAATGGAGAAAGCAAAAATGCTGCTCCGTGAGACGGATATTGCAATAGCGGATATTTGTGATTATGTTGGTGTGGGGAGCAGGCAATACTTTCATGCGATGTTCAAAAAATATACGAAGCAGACGCCAATTGCTTACCGTCACTCGGTCGATACGCAAACATTGGACTTCCGCTGGCAGCGCAATGATTAATCCAAAGTGACGATTTCTGACACTATGAATGGCAGTTGGTCACAATATTGATAACGCTTCCGTTTTATCGTTGCTAAAATGTAGAGGAGATTAAACAAACTCTATTTAGACGATAATCGGAGGCTGATTGGCATGTCTACTTTTAAAATTGCATTTATAGGCGCAGGCTCGATTGGATTCACGCGTGGACTGCTGCGGGATTTGCTCGCCGTACAGGAGTTTCAAAACATTGAAGTCGCATTTACAGATATTAATGCACATAACCTGGAGATGGTGACTGCGCTTTGTCAGCGTGATATTCATGAGAACGGCCTGTCGATTTCCATTCAATCAACAACAGATCGGCGCGAAGCCTTGAAGGAAGCGAAATACGTCATTTGCACTATTCGTGTCGGTGGACTTGAGGCTTTCGCAACCGATGTTGATATTCCGCTCAAATACGGCGTTGACCAATGCGTTGGCGATACGCTCTGTGCTGGCGGCATTATGTATGGACAGCGGGGCATCGCTGAGATGATGAACATTTGCCGAGATATCCGCGAGGTTGCTGCAAAGGATGTGCTTCTGCTCAACTATGCTAACCCGATGGCGATGATGACTTGGGCATGCAACAAGTATGGCGGTGTCCGGACGATTGGTCTATGCCATGGTGTGCAAGGCGGACACTGGCAAATAGCCGAAGCTTTTGGACTGAAGCAAGAGGAAGTAGACATTATTTGCGCAGGTATCAACCATCAAACCTGGTACATCCAAATTAAGCATAACGGTGAGGATCTAACCGGCAAGCTGCTCGAAGCATTTGAGAAACATCCAGATTTCAGCCGTACGGAGAAGGTACGCATTGATATGCTGCGCCGCTTCGGGTATTACAGTACAGAGTCTAACGGACATTTGAGCGAGTACGTCCCTTGGTATCGGAAGCGGCCTGAAGAAATTAACGATTGGATTGATTTGAGCTCATGGATTAACGGAGAAACGGGCGGGTATCTTCGTGTATGCACGGAGGGACGCAATTGGTTCGAGACAGATTTTCCAAACTGGATGAAGGACCCTGCAAATGAATTCAAGTCGGAACTGCGCAGTCATGAGCACGGTTCATACATCATTGAAGGACTCGAAACAGGACGAATCTACCGAGGTCACTTTAATGTGGAAAACAAAGGGGTCATAGCTAACCTGCCTAACGATGCCATCATTGAAGCGCCAGGTTATGTTGATCGCAACGGCATCTCAATGCCAATCGTGGGGGATCTGCCGCTTGGTGCCGCTGCGGTGTGCAATGTAAGCATCTCTGTGCAGCGTCTTGCTGTAGAGGCAGCCATAAATGGCGACATTAACCTGCTCAGACAGGCTTTTATGATGGACCCGCTAGTTGGCGCAGTTTGCAATCCGAAGGAAATTTGGCAGATGGTCGATGAGATGCTTGTGGCGCAGGAGCAGTGGCTGCCGCAGTATACAGATTCGATCGCGGCAGCCAAGAAACGCCTAGAGGAAGGACCTTTGCTTCCTACGCGTGATTATAAAGGCGCAGCGCGTTTGAAGGTAAAGACGGTTGAGGAAATGCAGCAGGACCGAGATGCCGCTAATAAAAATGCAGGCGAATCGGATAAGGGCAAGGAGCGGGTTTAACGCGGAGCGTATTTCAGCTCCATAGCTTCAAGTCTAGTCCCTGGCGGCGTCCAAGCAGGCGGTCCAAATTTCTTGAGGTAGCCTAGTGTATTGAGGTAGCTCTCTACCGATTGCTCTTCATCCATCTTGCGGAAAATTTCCCAACAAGCGATAACATCATTAAGTGCACGATGACCGCCAATGAGCGGAATGCCATAACGATCGGACATGTCTTTCAGTGTATGCGGATAAACATGCCGCGCGCGGCTAATCGTGAGCGTATCGATGAAGCTGTTCGAAAATGATCTGCCCGCAATGCGAAGCAAGGAATGGTGCAGGAAACCAAGGTCGAAGGCAGCATTATGAGCAATCAAAACGTTATCGCCTATCATTCGGTTCAAAATACGGAATGCGGTGTCCTCGTCCATGCCGTAGGAGGTCATCTCATCCGTGATGCCTGTCAGCTCTGTTATTTTGGCAGACAGCTTGCCATCGTAACGTACGAGAGTACTGAATTCACTCGCTATTTCACCGTTCACGCAGCGAATCGCAGCCATCTCAATTACACGATCCTTCTTCGGATCAAGGCCGCTCGTTTCAAAATCGATTACCGTATAAGAATGATTAGTCATAGTTGGTTCACCACTTTTTCTAGTTATAAGTTGCAATCGTATATGAAATAATTCGACAAAAAAGATAAATAACCTTCATTGTGAACATAAAACGACCCATTACCAGAGCTTAGTAAGCCGGTAATGGGTCGTTTTTGCTTTGATAAATTCGTTTTGCGGACTAGTGGTTATTGCCGGATGCATTGCCTTTTTTGTCGGAAGTTTTTGTCGTTGTATTTTTGGTTGCATGACCTTGCTGCTTCGCCATGATCGGTTCACCCCCTTCTTAATGTAATGGTTGTATTTTGTGATTTGAGGGGTGAGGCTATTCTCGATTAGGTACGATTAGCATGCTTTTGAAGCACATGTAAAAATTAACCAAATTAGATCTGTTTAATCGCTATGTCTACTATTTTCAAGTCGGATCGGCAAGTCTAATCATGCGAACAAAGGATATAAACAATGAATACGGTTACTTGATTGCTCCATATGGAAGAATAACGGCTATTTTGAAGGAGTGAGCGCTTTATTGAGTCGAGGGTATATGATAGCCATGTGATAAACTAAATAGAAAAGAAAGCGCTTTTCAGTTGAGAAGCAACGGGGGATGCTGCAAATGCGGACGGGGTCGAGATTTTGGAGTAAATGGAATGTAATGAAAGGTACGCCGCTTCCGCCAGAGAGCAGACTTAGCAAGGAAGCGATAACGGCTTTAATCATTCATTGCTGCTTTCAGTTTGGCGCATCGATGTCGGGTTTGTTTCTCAATTTATATTTGTGGCGGTTAACGCAGGATTTGACAGTAAACGGAATTTATAACATCATCGTTTTCATCGTAACGCCTCCGGCCTTTGCATTAGGTGGCTGGATTGCGAAGCGGCATGATCGTATGGTCACTTATCGACTGGGTATCGTCATGATTGCCATCTTCTATTTGATGGTCGTCATTGCACAAGAGCATGTGGCTCAGTATTACATATGGTTTGCTATTTTTAATGGGATCGCCGCGGGGCTTTACTGGACTGGTTATTTAGTTATTCAATATGATGTCTCAACGGAAGCGAATCGCATACGTTTTCTTGCAATCAATATGATTTTCTTTAATGCATCCGGACTCGCTGGGCCGGCGCTTGCGGGGTTCATTATTCAGCGAAGCGAGGGGCTGCAGGGTTACATCATTATTTTCACGCTTGCCTTCATTATGTTCCTTATCGCAGCGATCGTCAGCTTCCGCATTCCGATGATCAAATCACATCACAAAGCCTATTATTTAAAATTCATGGGGCTGGTGATGCATAAGAATCGTCGCTGGCTGAAGGCATTGTACAGCTTTTTTGTATTAGGTCTATTTCAGGGAATTATGCTCTTCCTGCCAAATATTATGCTGTATCAGACGGTTGGGCGTGAGGATTGGGTAGGCTACTTAGGTGTTTTCTTCTCCTCGCTTACGGTAGCGACGGGTTATGTGATTTCAAGAAAAGCACAGAAGGAGCAAGTACGCAAATATGTGCTCCTGTCTACAACTGGAGTAGCCATCGGTTCATCGCTGCTGCTCATTCAAGTGGAATTTTGGTCGGTTGCCTTATTTATGATTTTGTTCTCGATATGCAATCCGCTTGCCGTCAATACGCTTACTTCCTATTATTATCGCTTAATCGGGACATTGCCTCTTAAAGGGCAGCTGCGAATAGAATCCGTTGTCATGAGGGAGCTTTTTCTAAATGCGGGAAGGGTGCTTTCCATTTGCTTGCTCATTATACTTGCTAAAGATCTGCAATCTGTATGGATGCCAATTGTGCTGTTTGCCATGGCGGTATTGCAATACATATCGGTATGGCTCATTAAGGAGAAGCAAAACTCGGAGCAAAATTAACAAAAAGCAGGTAATATTAATTATCTTGAAAGAAGAGCCTCGACCGTGGTATGACATGGTTGGGGCTTTTTGCCGTGAAGTTTAGGAGCTGTCTGTTAAATCGTAAAAAAGTATTAAGATAATCTTTATGAAATCTTAACGGTTACATTAAGCTCGCTTTAGGCGTCTTCCTTATACTAAGTAGAGTGCAGGGTATCGTACAGGTACCAAGGCAGAAGGAGATGTCACTAAGCTATGACAACAAAAAATCCCGTTATTGATATAAGACAAATATCCAAAATATACGGAAGCAATAAGGCGAATCAGGTTTATGCGCTGAACAATATTTCGTTCACGATGCAAGAAGGAGAGTTCATCGGCATTATGGGAGCTTCCGGTTCGGGCAAAACCACACTGCTCAACGTAATCTCGACGCTGGATAATCCAACAGAGGGTACGATTTCAATTGCTGGAACAGATATTACACGAATGAAAGCCCGTGAGCTTTCGGATTTCCGGGCGCAGCGGCTTGGGTTTATTTTTCAAGATTTTAATCTGCTCGACAATCTGACAGTTTATGAGAATATCGCACTTCCCTTGTCCTTGCAGGACGTCCCTGCTGGCGAGATCCGAATCAAAGTGCGTCAAGTAATGGACAATCTTGGTATTACAGCGCTAGCCGAACAATATCCAGCGATGATCTCAGGAGGGCAGCGGCAGCGAACAGCCGCGGCGCGCGCCATCGTTCATGAGCCTGCATTGCTGCTGGGTGACGAGCCGACAGGCTCGCTTGATTTGAAAAATGCGGTTAGTCTGCTCGAGACGATGAAGCGTCTAAACGAGGAACAGCGAATATCGATTCTCATGGTGACTCATGACGCGTTCAGTGCAAGCTATTGCGGAAGAATTTTATTTATACAGGATGGTCAGCTTGTGAAAGAGCTGTACCGCACGGGCAGCCGTGAATCCTTTTATAAGCAAATTTTGGACGTGCTCGGCGATTATGGCTCGGCAGCTGCAGCTGCTGCATCCGATGAAACTTATGAATCGGAAAGGCAGTGAGGTGAGAACATGCTTATAAAACTAGCTTTATCCGGCATGAAAAGCAAATTCAAAGATTATATCGTGCTGCTTGCTGGACTTGTCATGTCGATAGCCATCTTTTATATGTTCCAGACGATGGCGTGGAACCGCGATTTTACGGAGGCAAATGCAGTTATCAACTCAATTGGGCTCGTCTATATATTAGGCTCGGTACTGCTCTCGGCGATCACTTTTTTCTACATTATTTATGCCAATAGCTTTTTGCTGTCGCTGCGCCAGCGGGAATTCGGACTTTACCTCGTTCTGGGGGCAAGCAAAAGTAAAATACGTACTTTAATGTTTATTGAGACGATTGCGCTCGGCATTATTTCACTAGCGGTTGGGCTTGGGCTCGGGTTTGGCTTATCCACGCTTGTGGGGCATCTCATGGCTAAGCAGCTTCAGACGAGTCTTATCAGTTATCATGCCGTATTTGGACCAGCCATTTTATTTACTATCATCTTCTTTACTTGTTTATTTGGACTGTCTGCGATATGGAATCAGCTGAAGCTTTCTCGCATGAAGGTATTGCATCTTGTCCATGGCAATATGCAAGCAGATCGGCTATGGGGAAGCAGCCCGTGGAAAATTGTACTTAGCATCGTCGGAGCAATTGCTCTCGGGCTCGGTTACTTCTCCCTTACGTTTATGGAGCAGCTGCGGGAGAATGGATTGTATACCGCAACATTCATGACACCGCTCGGAACGTACCTTCTGTTTATGATGCTGCTCCCGCCACTTGTAGTAAGAATGAAAAAGAGGAATCAAACACGTGGAATTCGTGCCTTCACTTTCGGCCAGCTGAGCTTCCGAATAAATGGCTTAACGAAGCTGCTGGCAACGGTAGCGATGCTGATTGCTCTTGGAGCTGGTGCAATTGCTGGAGGTATGGCTTTTGTGAACGATGCGAAAATTAGGGGAGAGAGCTACCGCGTTTATGACGCGATCGTGCATAACCCGAATGCGGAAGAAGCAAAGATACTCGCTTCCATTCCGTTCAAGGAGCAGTTCAAGTATCGCTACAAAATAGAAAACGAAATGGTTTATTATGCGAAAGAGGACCTCGAGAGCCAGCGGCCATTTGTTCATTCGGGGCAGGGCCGCGAGTATTGGGATGAGATAGAACAGATCAAAGGCCCTCTTCCAGCAGGCTCTGCGAGTGATGCAGATAATACGGATACAGAAGAGCTGTCCAGTCAGAAGTGGAGAGGTTTCATCTGGGAGATTTCGCCACCCATAAGTGAGTTCAGGCTTGTTGATGCAGGAGAGTTCGCAAAGCTTGAAGCAAAGGAACAGTTCGTTGTGATCGGAAGGACGGGTGATTTCCTCGCTTATCGGATGTCATGGAAGGCACTAGACCAGCTGGAAACAGAGAAATCCAATGGGGAGTACCTATCATGGAGCAAGTACAAGAACTATGAGAATGCAATAGGTATCGCTAGCGGTACAGTCTTTATGGGCTTTTTCCTTGGCATCGCCTTTCTTGCTATGATGGCGAGCTGCTTAATGTTCAAAATATTATCGGGTGCAGCGAAGGATGTTCAGCGATATGAGATGCTCAGCAAGCTTGGGGTAAGGAGAGAGAGGTTATCGCGTTCAATCTATCACGAGCTGTTCCTCGTATTTTTATTTCCTGGTATCGTTGGGCTCACGCATGTTCTAGTTGGTATGAATCTCTTCTCGTTTATGTTAACTGAGCCATATTATCGCTTATGGATTCCCATTGCGTTGTTCGTGGTTATCTATGCTGCTTACTATCTATTAACCGTTCGATTGTACCAGAACATCGTGCTGTCAAAGCGGGACAAGGCTGTACATTAAAGGTAACCAAAAAAAGGAGCTCTCAGGACGAATGACCTGAGGGCTCTTTATTTGGATAGGACATTACAAATAATTTCCTTTTTAATATTAATTTTATGTATAATAGCGCTTAATACGATTATTGATTATGGGAGGATCACATGAGAGAAATAGATTATAGTCAATATTTTTGGCAGGATGAGGAGATCAGATTACGAGCAATTCAAGATGCTGACTGGGAAGGGCATTACTTCAACCGCTTTGATACGCCAGCTCGGCGCTTATTAGAGTGCACGGTTGAGCTGCCGCCTACGATTGCCGAGGCTAAAAATTTCGTTGAAACTTATGCTGATTTCTCTACGGATAACAGGCGCATCATGTTTGCGATTGAAAATAGAAACGCTGAAAATATTGGAGGCGTAAATCTAAATAGTATCGATGAGAAAAACGGCACGTTTAGCATTGGCATACAGATCGATAGAGATCACCGAGGCAAGGGATACGGGACTAGAGCGATGAGAATTCTATTAAAGTATGCTTTTATGGAAAGACGGCTTAATAAGTTTAATGACTATGTACTGGAAGGCAACGTAGGCTCAACAAACATGATGATCAAGCTGGGCTGCCAGCAAGAGGGTGTGCGACGGAAAGTGATTTACACTAACGGTGAGTATAAAGATCTTATTTTATTTGGTCTAACGAAGGATGAATTTGTAGAACAGCAGAAAAAAGATCGTTCTGTTTAGGAGGTTTAACAATATGAATATTCGATTGTTCGAGCACAACGACAGGCAGGATGTAATAAATATATTATCGGAGCATCCGCTGCAATTCCCAGATTTCGTTATTGAAAGATATCCGCCTCGGTGGGCGGACTTCGCCAAAGCTCCAGCGGGTCAAAGCCAATATTATGTAGCTTATAGCGATGACAATCAAATTACGGGTCATGCAGGATACCTATTTAATAATGAAGTAGGACTTTATGAAATCGTAGGCGTAGTCGTGAAAAAGGATTTTCAACGAGCGGGCGTTGGCAAAGCGTTGCTTTCTACCATCTGCAATAAAGTAAACGAGCTGAAAGAGAAGGAAATTATTCTTTATACTTTAGGGCATCCGGGGAATGAAGACACGATAACGTTTTATCAACGGATCGGATTTGAGGTCAGCCTATATGAAAAGGACTATTTCAGTAGTGGTTACGATAGAGTGACGTTTATTAAACAGTTGGGCTAGTAGATTCGTTGAGTATAAAAGAGTGGGTGATTGCATTCATGACTAACGATGTTGAAGGCTTGATAAGTGTTACGGAAATGGATCGACCAGAAAACCATGGTTTATCATCAAAGTCGTTGCTTGCGTTTTTTACTCAAATCAAGCAATTAAACTTGAAGGTGAACAGCTTTATCCTGATGCAAAACGGCAAGGCTACTTCCAAGTTTTATCGTGATCCTTATCGTTCAGGCACTCCGCAGCTGTTATTCTCACTTAGCAAAAGCTTCACATCTATCGCAATAGGCATTGCTTGTGACGAGCGCCTGTTGGATTTAAGAGACAAGGTTATCTCTTTTTTCCCTGATAAGCTGCCGCATGCGATTTCGGATAACTTGGCTGAAATGACCATTCACCATCTGCTATCGATGAATGCCGGCCATCATGACAATATTTACGGAAGCGTTGCGGAGCAAACGGACTGGGTTAAAGCCTATTTAGCAATGGAAGTAGAGCATAAGCCAGGAACCTATTACCGTTACAGTACACATTCTACCTATATGTTGTCTGCTATCCTTGAGAGAGTAACAGGTCAAAAGCTAACCGAATATTTAATGCCTCGTTTGTTTATGCCTCTAGGCATTTCATCCCCTTCTTGGGAAACCTGTCCGCTTGGCGTCGTTGCTGGTGGAATGGGACTAAGTATTCCTACTGAAGGGATAGCTAAGTTTGGGCAAATGCTGCTAAACAAAGGCATATTTAATGGCCAGCGAATCGTTTCAGAGAAATACATTTCACTCGCCACCAGCATGCAAAGCGATACATCGCGAGACGAAGAGCGCATCGATTTTTCCCAAGGTTATGGGTATCAATTTTTTCTATGTCGTGATGGCTGTTATATGGGAAATGGCGGGTATGGGCAGTTATGTTTTTTGTCGCCCAAACATCAGGTTGTCATTGCGGCAACATCGAGCTTCTCTTCCATGAAAGAGCTTCAAACCATGCTAGATTTAGTGTATGAGCATATCCTCATGCAAATAGACACGGATATCCTCTTTGAAGACGGTGAACAAAAAACAGATTTAGATCAGCATCTCTTGAAAATACCAGCATTAAGTGAGCCTAGCCCTATTCGCTTAGATGATCTTCGTTTTTCATTCATGGATAATAAACAAGGACTCACTGAGCTTCATTTTGCAGCAAGTGGGAACGAATTTCAGTTTAAGTTATTTTTTGGCGAACAGAGTGTGAAGACGTATCCGTTTAACTTCAGCACCTTAAACCATTCAATCGATCATTTTGTGAAAGATTTGGAAACACATGATCAGGAAGTGGTTACAAATGCTTGTTGGATAGACAGCAACCAACTATCTCTTACTTTGATCTACATAGAAACCCCGTATGTGATAACCTATTTCGTTCGCTTTTATGATCATAAAATAGAACTTAAATGTACTCATAACGTGTCATTTGGTTTTGGTGCGTACGAATTAATTGGTATACAGGTTTAGTATTGTGACAGCATAGCTATGCGCTTTAGCAGAAATTCAGAGAGGATGCCAAGAGGCCAATGTCATTAAGTTAAGGTGTAAGTTCAATAGAATGCAAAAGAGCAGGTTATCAAAAAGATAGCCTGCTCTTTTTTTGCCCAAATGAGGAAAAAGAACTTGACAGGCGATTGTAAGTGTGTGGCGACGCCCCTTGAAAAAACGAG
>NZ_JBFREL010000027.1:0-82181 GCF_052114265.1 Paenibacillus sp. MCAF9 | reverse complement strand
GTCCATCCGTTTGTTTGCTGTTCCTATTTATCAGTCTTGCATCAAAAAAATAAACGGCACAGGGCTTTTCCCATGCCGTTTCAGATTCACTTTCTATTTACGATCTTGTCTCGGAGATTAACTTAATGACATTGGCCGTATGGCAGGCTCAGGCTGTCGAGAAAGTCTCGATAGCTCTTTTTATGTTGATTTCATTTCATTCGACACAGACCTCGTTAAGTTAGTGACTGAAAGAAGGGTATAGAATTGCTTTGTTTCATGGAAAATTATCCACTTTTTCATTGGCTTTCCTTAGCTGCAGACCCAATCCTATTTACATCAATTAAATCACTTTGCGCAATTCTTTTGGCTATTGAACGCATCAAAGGACCCCTAAAATTTATAGGAACCTCATCAACTAGAAAAATTAACATTTGATGGGTTTTCTGCCGATAGAATAGGAGGGTATTATATAATAATTTGGAGGAATGTATCATGGATAAAAGTCCTAAATCATTTGTAGCTGCATTACTATTTTGTTTTTTCTTGGGAGGGTTTTCCATCCACCGGTTTTATGTCGGGAAAATAGGTACGGCTATTTTGCAAATTATTACTTTAGGTGGATTGGGAATTTGGTTGCTGATTGACCTAATTATGATTATTGTAGGAAAGTTTACGGATAGTGAAGGCAGAAGAATCTCGGCATAAATGAATTACATAACAAAACTAGAGGGCTCCACCAGTTAAGGTAGAGCTTTTTTTTACTCAGTCGTTTGAGTGAAATAGAATATAAGAGGTATACATTCCTCGCGCCTACGCCACCATTAACACCATCCGCATGAGGATGGTGTTCTTTTACATGCATAAATAAAACAACGCAGCTGTATTTTGTTAATTTTAATACGAGCTTCGCAATACATAACTGCAAATTCTTTATTCCTATTCATTTTACTCAAATGCGATGCGGCCATAATATATGAATTGGATTTGAAATTATCGTAAAATAGTGGTTAGTTATACCATAGAAGTAGATTGGGAATAAAGAGGACGCGATTATAATAGGGGTAAAGACAGGAGATGATCGGTTGAACGCTTCTTATTGGTTAACGAATGTAAGATTAGAACAGGGTTATGATATGGAAGATGGACAGGTCTCTGGTACGAAAACGAAAATTTGTCATATACGAATTGAGAACGGTACTATTGCTGAAATTATAGGGACAGAACGAAATATTCAAAGTGATATTGTTAAATATGATTGTAAAGAGTTATTAATGCTGCCTTCGTTCGAAGAGGCTCATATTCATTTGGATAAAACATATTTCAATGGACCGTGGAAAGCGGTAAAGCCTGTATCGAGCATCTTCGAGAGAATTGAGGAAGAGAAAGTATTATTGCCTAAGCTCCTTCCAACGGCAAGACAACAAGCCGAAAGCATTTTATCTCTTATACAGAGATATGGGGCTACTCATGTTCGTACCCATTGTAATATCGAGCCTACCAGTGGATTGCAACGGTTAGAGGCGACTAAGCAGGCGCTGGATACATTCTCAGGTAAAATTTCATCGGAAATTGTCGCTTTCCCCCAGCATGGGCTTCTGCTATCGGATTCTGTTCAACTCGTAAAGCAATCTTTGGCAGAGGGAGCAACTCATGTTGGCGGATTAGATCCATTCTCAGTGGATGGAAATATAGAGAAGTCACTGCAGACCATCGTAGAACTAGCGGTTTTTAATAATGCCGGTATCGATATTCACTTACATGATAGAAACGAAGCGGGCAAGCAAACTCTGACGCGTTTAGCTGATTTGACCGAAGAGGCTGGTTTGCAAGGAAAAGTAACGGTTAGTCATGCATTCTGGTTTGCAGGTGCGCAGCCACAAGAGGCGGAGGAAGTTGCTAAACGGATGGGATCGCTTGGCATGTCCGTTGCTTCGACAGTTCCGATTGGCAAGATGACGATGCCGCTCCCGATGTTAACTAAAAATGGAGTAGCGGTAAAATTGGCAACGGATAGCCTTACAGATCACTGGTCTCCCTTCGGGAATGGAGATCCATTAGAAAAAGCAGGGCGATTCGCAGAATTGTATGGATATAACGATGAATTATCACTATCGCAAGCCATCAGCTTCATTACTGGGGGGATAACGCCGCTTGATTCAAAAGGTCAGCAGGTGTGGCCTAAGATCGGAGACGACGCGAGCTTTGTACTGTTGCACGCAAGCTGCACGGCGGAAGCGATAGCGCGAAGAGCGGTGCGTCAAGCGGTATGGTACCATGGGCGACTTGTGAGTGGATCGTTGTAGGCATATTGTAGAGATTTATGACGGCGAATTGTGGTTTTGTATAACCAAGGTTCACCTCCCCATGTAAACCCACAATCGCAACAGGTTGTGGGTTTTTGCTTTTTCTCAGATCGCTATGTGTCTGTACAACACAGTACTCTACCTACCAGGAAGGATAAACCTGTAAAACAGCGAATAATGATTCATACTTGTTGTGAGGTGATGGAGGTGGACGGTAATCGCTCTATGAAGTCTACAAGTAGGAAAATAAGCTTCGTGTCTATGCTGCGCAATCGGTTTGTTTTCACCTCTCTACGCAAACGAATCATGGTGTTTCTGACCGTTGGATTTGTAGGATATGCCATCTTAATGGCGTCTGTTTCCTATAATGCGATCTACACGATGCAGCGCGATAAAATCAAGACCTCTATGGCTTTTGATCTATACCAGCAAACGACAAAGTTGAATCAGATGTACAGTAACTTGCTGCAGGTTACACAGCAGATGACGCCGGAAGGTACGGTGGGCAACCTGATGGAGACGTATATCTCCACCGCGGACACGTATAGTCAGCGTCTTCTCTCACGCGATATTGCCTACAATATTGGATTAATTACTTTTTCGAATCCGGCTATGGAGCTGGTGATGTATTATAATCCCGCAAGCGGAAATGCTTCTTATTCAAATTTGCCGCTGCGTGGTGACTTTACGCTGCAATCTTTGCCGAGTGTCGCCGGTACTGGTGAGCTTAAATACCAGTCCCCGCATAAATCCCTATGCCGATTCAGTGATGATTTGGTTATGTCGGTGACAAGGGAGGTTGAATTTTCAGATGGAACAAAATTAGTTGTTTATGTTGAAGCAAAGTCGGATATCTCCACCGTTATGAATTCGCTTACAGAAAGCTTGAGTATGCCCTATATGCTTGTTTTCACTGATACGGCTGGCTTGGTGACTTATAGCAGCAACTCAACTGCTTTTAGTTCTGGCCAGCGTCTCAGTCTAAGCGGTCAATCGGGTGTGACGGGCGGTTATGTATGGAACCGAATGACAGGTGATTACGGCTACGGCATCACGCTGCTGCTTCCTGTCTCCTTTTACAATCACGAGCTCTATACGTGGAAAAATCACATGTACTGGATTCTCGCCATTGCTCTTCTAATGATGTTTATGCTCACACTATTATTGCGGAGGATCATTAACAAGCCATTTCGACTAATTGAGAAGGAAATGAGGACGTTTGGCAAGGGATATATGGGTACCAGCCAATATCATACGGGGATCGATGAATTCGATCGGCTACTCGATCAATTCAATATTATGAAGCGACAAATTCAGCAGCTGATTATGGACGTGGAGCAAAAGGAAAAGCGCCGTCATCAGCTGGAGATAGAGAAGCTAGCCTACCAAATCAACCCGCATTTTCTGATGAATACGCTCAATTCGGTACGGTGGTTGGCGGTTATGCATAAGCAGGCGGAGATTGAAAAGTTTGTTTCCTCGTTAATTTTTTTGCTGAACTATAATTTGGGTAAATCAGAGGATACGGCAACCTTCAGGTCGGAGATAGAGGTCATGCGAACCTATTTGGAACTGCAGCAGATGAGGCATGATTTTGAGGTGAATCTGAATATTGCGGAAGGGGTTTATCTCGATAGTCCTGTCGCGAGGTTCATTCTGCAGCCCATTGTGGAAAATGCCGTCTGTCATGGCCTTGACGATAACGGCAAGCTGGAGATCAACATATCGGCTGATGAAAAGGCACAGATGGTGTGCATCGTAATCCGTGATGATGGCAAAGGGCTCAGTCATGAGACGCTTGCTTTGCTGCAGCGTGACACGCCGGATCAGCAGCAGACGGGTTGGGGAATTGGACTTCGTTATGTCAGGTCTATGTTGGAATCATCTTATGGCTATAAAGCTCGTATGAGTATAGAAAGCACTCCAAATCAAGGCACAACGGTTACTTTAACCCTTCCTTTTCTCCATCATAGAAAGGAGAGAGCGATTTGATTCGTGTATTAATTGTTGACGATGACAAGCTAGCACGCAAAGGTTTGATTTCAATTATGCCTTGGTCTAATCATGATATGGTTGTTGTAGGAGAAGCGGCGAACGGCGCAAAGGCGCTGGAGTTTATGGAAAGTTATGAGGTGGACCTCATATTCGTAGATCTCTCGATGCCTGTCATGTCAGGTATGGAGCTGCTTCAAGTTACACGGCAAAGATTTCCGGATTTGCGTTCCGTTATTTTATCTTTTCACGAAGAGTTTGAGATTGTGCAAACGGCTTATCGCATGGGTGTGCTCGATTATATTTCCAAGGTACGCCTGGAATCAGAGGATGATGAGCAAATATTGAAACGAATTCAGCAGAAGATGACAGGAGAAATGATACCTCTTTCTGCTAAGACTCCTGCGCAACCAGCGCCTACGCATGGCCCTGAGCAAAACCTGGAGGAAGAAGAGTGGTGCAGGCTGGAGCAGGAGTGGCGCTCACACTACTGGCTCTATAATGAATCGGTTTTTCAGCGGTTATGTAAACAGACTATAGAAGCTAAGGTTTCTTTTCGCCGTCTGGAAGGGTTATTTATGCGTGTGCTATCACAGATTGAGCCCGTAATTCTACTCGCTGCAGAGCTCCGGTCTGATGCCGACGATGTCCGGTCTGCGGTTGAATGGATGCGCGATTACAGGAAACGTGTTTATGCGCAGGTTGCTTCATCCTCCGATTTTACCAATACGACAACCAGCATCCTAAAGGCTGTGTTATTCATTTGCGAGAAGGCTTCAAATACGCTGCATGCCGAGGACGTCGCTGATCATGTGCACATGAGCCGAAGTTATTTTAGCCAATGCTTTAAGAAGCTGACGGGTTCAACGTTTAATGAATACTTAAGACAAGAGCGAATAAGAGCGGCAGAGCGTCTGCTGTGCGAAACCAATCAGTCGATCGCCTGGGTTGCTCATGCCGTAGGCTATAACGACTCCAAATATTTCTCCCAGCTGTTCCATGAACAGACCCGTCTTTTACCCTCCGAATTTCGGGCCCAGTTCCACAAGGGGGAGGAATGACTACAACGGATCGAACAAATATCTACCTTGGCCTTGTATCTGGCGCAAAACACGGCACATCTGTCTGACTTTTTTTCCTAACTTCCCATGTACAATGAGAAGGCAAGAAACTAAGCAGTTGCTTACGAAGTAAGAATTGCTTGGCCATTCTTTTGAGGAGGGATTAGATGAAAAAGAATATGGCATTGATGCTTTCCGTCGTATTACTTGGTCTAAGTTTGACGGCGTGTTCTTCTTCCAACAATTCATCGAATAATTTGAAAGCGTCTTCAAATCCAGACTCAAACACTGAAAGCCCAGCACTATCGGGAGATGATCTGGCCTTCTCCAAATTTCCGAACCCTGTTGATGTTCACATTGGCATGGTGGTGGATCCGACAGACAAAACGCTGCCGGAAGGCGACAGTGTAAGCAACAACCAGTACACGCGCTACCTTAAGGAAAAGTACAACATCAATGTGATTGTAGATTGGACTGCGGCCACTGGCAACGATTTTAAGCAGAAGGTGAGCTTGACGATCGCATCGGGCAAGCTGCCAGACGGTATGGTCGTTGACGACCGCTCCTTCATGACCAAAGCGGCGAGCTCGGGTCTGCTCTATGATATCACCGACATCTTCCAGCAATATCAGTCTTCACAGGTGAAGGATATCATGGCAAGCACCGAAGGCCGTGCATTGGAAAATGCCAGCTACAAGGGCAAGATGGTTTCACTACCAAACATTACGGTGGATACCGACGGCGTTCATGTCTTATGGATTCGCAAGGACTGGCTTGATAAGCTGCAGCTGCCGGTGCCGAAGACGGTGTCCGATGTCGAAAAAACGGCGAAAGCGTTTGTTGATAGCAAGCTTGGCGGGGACAAAATGATCGGTATTGCCGGTCCTTCCAAAAATACGTTCCCTTATTCTACCTTCCTCGTCTCCTCTAACAATATGGGGGGATTCGATCCGATTTTTGGCGCGATGGATGCATATCCGGGCTACTGGCTTGACAATGGCGACGGATCGGTAACCTACGGAACGACGACGGACAATACGAAAAAAACGTTGGCTTTGCTGGCTGACTGGTACAAAAAAGGGCTTATTGATCCTGAAGTAGGTACCCGTGACAATGTAGGGGATCCGATTAATGCCAATCAGGCGGGGATTTTCTTCGGCCCATGGTGGAATGGCGGCTATGGCAACGGGGACTCCTTCAAAAACGATCCGACGGCTAACTGGCAGGCCTATCCGGTCTATTCTGACGATAACAAATGGAATGTGCATATGAAAACGACGGGCAGCACCTACACTGTTATTAGCAAAAATGCCAAACCGGATGTCGTCAAAGCCATTATGATCATGAATAATGCGCTTGTACGTGATGAAGCGACCTTTGATTTGTCAGTTAATGTGGCTTGGTATCCGCTTCGCAACGTTATGGCCGCGGCCAATGAGACGGAATATGAGTATGCAGAGCTTCTGAAAGTACTGAAAGGCGAGACCAATCCAGAGGATTATAATAAGCCGAACAGCTTGTACAAGCTGATGTATGCGGATGCGAAAAAGGTAAAAGACGTCATTAAGCCTCCGTTCGACGATCTAAATGTCAGCAACTTCAGTACAGCTAACTTCGGAGACTTCCAGCGCTTGTACTCCATCATGATTGGTGATCGTCCGTTCACAACAATTCCAATCGATAAAAAGGTCTTTAGCGTAACCTATAACCAAACCTCAACGATGGAAACGAAATGGGCTAACCTGAAGAAGATGGAGGATGAGACCGTTATGAAAATCATCCTTGGCCAAGCGTCCATCGACTCTTTCGATAAATTCGTGAAGGACTGGAAGTCTCAAGGCGGAGATGAGATCACAGCGGAAGTCGCCGAGCTCTTGAAGAAGTAACCGAGCATACTCTTGCAGAAGGCGCTGGCGTTTTTAAGTGCCTTTTGCAAGCTTTGTTATCCTGATAGGGAGACGGGAGGCTAGCCTTAGTGAGAAAATTAGGCCATCAGAAACACTATTATTTGATGCTGTTGCCGGGTATGGTCTGGCTTGTGATGTTCAGTATTGTGCCTATGTTTGGAATTCTGATGGCCTTTCAGGATTTCAATCCGGGAGCGGGGCTGCTTAAATCCGAGTGGGTGGGGCTCGAAAACTTCAAGTATATGTTTCAGCTTAATGACAGCAAGACGGTTATTGTTAATACCTTTATCATCGCAATCGGCAAAATCGTGCTTAATCTGCTCATTCCGCTCATCTTTGCCATATTGCTGAACGAGCTTCGCAGCATGCGCTACAAAAAGCTGGTGCAGACTGTCGTTTACCTGCCGCACTTTCTATCGTGGGTTATTATGTCAACGATTGTAATTGGAATTTTTGGCTATTATGGCGTTGTTAATACGGTTTTTGGAATGTTCGGCTTCGATCCTAAACTATTTATGGCGGATGCGGGGATATTCCGGCAGCTCATCATCGGTACGGATGTGTGGAAGGAATTTGGCTTTAACGCAATTATATATCTTGCGGCGTTAACAGGCATTAATCTCAATCTATATGAGGCGGCCGCCATTGACGGTGCCAATCGCTGGCAGTTGATTAGGCACGTCACGCTGCCTGCACTGTCAACCACGGTTGTCTTGCTGGGCGTCTTAAGTCTAGGCAACGTGCTAAACGCCGGATTCGATCAAGTGTATAACCTTTATAACCCGCTTGTGTATTCAACTGGAGATATTTTGGATACATGGGTGTACCGACTGGGCTTGCAAAATCTTCAATTCTCGCTCGCGACGGCGGCAGGTTTGTTCAAGTCGGTCATTAGCTTTGTGCTGATATTCATATCCTATCGTCTGGCGTATCGCTATGCCGATTACACGGTATTCTGAGGGAGGGCGCTGCATTGGTCAGAAATACAACGTTAGGCTCACGGACGTTCGAAATTGCCAATATCGTCGTCCTCGGCCTTTTGCTTATTAGCTGTATTTACCCGCTTTGGTACACCTTCTGTGTATCGATTTCCGAAAAATCCGCTGCTAATGCAGGCTTGGTTACGCTTTATCCCATTGGCTTCTCCTTGACGCCGTATAAGGAAATTATTAATGACGCCCTCTTCTTTAACGCGTTCTGGATTTCCATTCAGCGCACCGTGCTCGGTACAGGTTTTGCCTTGCTGATGACGGTGTTAATGGCTTACCCACTCGCAAGGCCCAAGAGGGATTTTAAAATGCGCAATACCTTCATGTGGATTCTTGTCTTTTGCATGCTGTTTAACGGAGGACTGATTCCATGGTATCTCACTATTCAAAACTATCATTTGATCGATTCGATTTGGGCGTTAGTACTTGGCGGAGGAGTGCCGGTATTCGACGTGATCCTGATTATGAACTTCTTCCGCAATTTGCCGAAGGAGCTGAATGAGGCGGCGGTAGTCGACGGTGCTGGTCCTTGGTCAGTGCTGTTTCGGGTATATATTCCATGCTCCTTTCCTGTACTTGCTGCAGTAGCGTTGTTCCTTAGCGTTTATCATTGGAATGAGTTCTTCAACGGGTTAGTGCTAATGAATACTGCGGCTAAATATCCGCTTCAAACCTATATCCAGCAGCTGGTCGTAAACATTCCGGTTGGCACCAATCTGACCCCTGAACAATATAAGAAGCTGTCCGAGCTGTCTAATCGAACGCTGAATGCGGCTAAGGTTTTTATAGCTATGGTACCAATGCTGATCGTATATCCTTTCCTGCAAAAGTACTTTGTTTCAGGTATTATGCTAGGCGCGGTGAAAGAGTAAGGCTGTGCCTATGAGGAGGACGTGCCACTGGTCATTCCACTCATCAAACCGTTTGAGCATCACACTTCGGCGAATTATGGCTTTGCACAGCCATGGTTCGCCACCAATACCATGAAAAAATCCGACCTCGTGAGGTCGGGTTATTTGATTTTTCTGTTCATGCTAGTAGGGCAAATCTGTTTTTATAAGCTCTGCTTGCGAAGCTTGAGCATCTGAAACCCGACGACCAAAAGCCACCCAAGGTAGGATACGATTAAGAATCGTCCAAATAAACCTGCAAGCACGTCAGGAGTGAACTGTCCATCTTGCGGAATTTGAATTATAAATAGCGCCATTAACACAAGCATAATTCCGCTGGTGATTAACAGTCGTCCGCGAATGGGCCTCCAAGCTTCATTGCGTACCAATGCAAAGCTGATTAAGAGAGCGGCGACAGGCGAATAGTCGAGCGTGGCGCCAATGGCATGCATTTTACCGCTGAACGTTGCAGCATCTGGGCTCACCGCTATAGGATCGGTCACAAAAATACCTGCTATTAAAATACCTGAGACACTTAGTCCAAGAATAACGAGCCCGATATATCCTAAGACGCTACGAATTTGTGAGAAGATTGAAACACCGGCACTTACGAGACTTACAGCGAGCAATATAAATGCAAAATGCATCATCCAGCCGAAGTTACCTAAAGCGTACTCGCTAATAAAACGCCAAGTCGGATCGAATTCAGGCTCTAAGAGGTGTAGGCAACCCAGGATCAAGATGAAGAGTGATCCAGAGACGATAGACAATCGTGCGGCATTAGATGATATCGCGGATATAGGATTTGCAATCAATAGTGGTTTAACTGATTTCGTATTCTCTAATGGCAATAATCTCGTCATTTTTCTCTTCTCGGACGATGTCATAATTGACAATCGTCTTCACTAGAATGCTCGGAGCAATCACGACTGCCGAATGATCCTGTCCGGGCAGTGTTTGGGATTCAACAAAAGGCAGCAGTTCGGTAAGTGCTTTGGCTGACTCGTGAAAGAGCGGTTCGCTGTTCTCGCCTGTCATAATTAACGTGGGAACTTTTATGTTCCATCGGTCGGTTGGAAGCGGTTTGCCGGATTGCGTGTCACCCATAATCATGCCATCGTAGGCGATTGTATGAGACATGCTTTCCATCGCTTGCCAAGAAGGATCTGCTTTCATGTAGCCAATATATTCTTCCGGAATACCGAGAGCCTCCGACATGAAGTATTCGACCGCTTCGCTGCGTCTGCCTGCAAGGTTTAGCGTGTTCAAATATTGAACATATTCTGTAGGCAAGGGTTTACGGCTGTCATTAATAATGAATGGTGGTTCGTAAAGATACAGCTTCGAAACCCGGTCTCCTAATCGACTCGCTGCTTCAAGGGCTAACACAGCGCCGGATGAGCTTCCAAACAGGCAAGCACTGCCGCCGGACTTATGGATTAGAGCCTCAATATCCTCGATTTCACGTTGGACGGAATAAGGTGCGACATCAGAGCTTTGACCGCGGCCACGGCGATCATAGTTGTAAACGGTGTAATGAGTTGCGAGCAGCTGGGCAAGCTGGGCTGCATCGCTATGGTCGGCCACGGCCGATGATATTAGGATAAAGGCAGGTCCATTTCCTAGCTTTTCATATGCAATCTTTGTTCCATCCTTTGAAGTAACTGTATCCATAAGTCCTCCCGTCGACGTTTCTAAGTATTCTTCAAGTCGGTCAAATGCATCATTGAAGCCTTCAATCATACCCATTGCTTCGGCATTTTCCAATTCCTCAGCACTTGCGAATCGTGTAACGATACTAAGCTTTGTGCCATTTGTTGTTTCCTCGAATTGAACAGTCGTTAGCATCTCGCTGTTCTCTACAACATTCCAGTCTTTGTCGGTAAACGAGTCGGTGTATACTAGTGTAAAGGGTTCAAAAACCTCTTGATAAACAGCTTTGCAGAAAGCCTCTTCCCCGCTAATGTCATCTGATTTGAGGCTATAACGCCAAATACCGCCGGGTCTTACGTCCATTTCATAGACGGTGGTTGTCCATAATTTAGGGCCCCACCAACGCGCAATATGTTCCGGGTTTGTCCAACCTTCCCAAGCAAGCTTGGGGGGCAATGCTAATATCCGTTCGATGGTAAGCTCACGAAGTTCCCGTTTTTTATGGATTTTTGTTTTTGATCGCATCTTCATTCATCCTTTTAGGTCATTTTCTAGTGCGTCAAATCGATTATTCCAAAAGGCTTGGTGATTTCGAACATTGCTGCGATAACGCTTGAGATAAAAGGCTAGCATTAATCCTCCTTTTTATTGTAGTCGAGCATATAATCCTCAAAATGATCGAGACGCTCTTCCCAAAGGATACTAAATGAATCAAACCACATATCCAGATCCTGAAAGGGCTTTGCTTCTAGGCTATATATTCGCTGTTGTGCTTTGTTGCGGGAGCGCACCAACCCAGCCTCGCTCAAAATACGTAGATGGCGAGACACCTGCGGCTGACCGATATTGAGCGCTTGGACGATCTCGCTCACCGATCGCGGCGCTTTTTTTAACAGCTCAACAATGTTGAAGCGGTTCGGCTCGGCGAGTGTAAGTAAAGTTAATTGCATAGTTGTTGTGTTCATGCACTTAATATACACCTAAGTGTATATACGTGTCAACGTATATAGTAAATATAAAAGCTCATGCATTGGTTGGTAAGTCGTAATACATGTCGAATAATTCAATCCACCGTTACACTATTGGAGATTTATATTGGAGGAGATAGCATCTTAACTGGAAGGATATTGAAGTCGCCAAAGCGAATTATTTAACGGTGCATGTTTTGAATCAGGGCTTAAAAACAAGGTATATACTCGTGGCTGGTGATATGAGTTTGCACCGCCTATCCCATCTGCGATTTTAAAATAGGAGGTCGTTTGAACTAACGGATAGGTTAGCGGAGCAAATCGTAGTGCATTATTTTGTGGTAATTGTTTAAAGTGAGGTGTCTAAACAATGGAACTGGTAAATAAAATTGAAGTCGTAACGATGAAGAGTGAGTATTGTAAAGTTGAACATCACACTATTGTCATTGATGGTACTCCTCTGGATTTATTGCTTCATAATTACTATCCTTCAAATAACCTTCTAGGCATGATCCCAACAATTATTGAATGGGTCTACGACTTGAAAGAGAAAGAATGTATTAAGGGAAGGTTTAATTCGGTAAGCAAAGAGGTTGTTTTGCCAGTACTAATGTGCCCAGATGATTGCGATTTGACGTGTACAGTAATTGTTGCAAATGTAATTAAAGCGGATGGGTACATTATCTGGAAGAAACTTGGTATTGATAGGAGTACAAGGGAAGATATGCTTCTGGGATGCGAAGGAATTGGTTCAAAAGTTAATTGGCTTGATGAGATCCCTATTATGACTTTTGAGGAAGCGCAATATAGCTCTCATCTCAGAAAAATTTACGATTAAGCTAACAGGCAGAATAATCTAACTATCTGACGAAAATATAGAAAAAGAGATCGTTTCTAAAGGGGATTAGTATGTGCAAACAGAAGAAATGACGGTCAAGAAACTAGTATTAGTCGTAGTTGTCCTTAATATAATCGTGGGCATGCTGAGTGGATGTGGCGATAGACCCAATCCTCCTGAGAATATACAGAAGGCAGGAAAGCAAGTGGATATTTACGTTGATGGGAATAAAATTCTTATTACTAACAAACCTTTTATAGAGGGACGAAGATTGTATCTTCCTCTTGATTCGGTACTTACTGCCATGGGTTGGACTTATAATCACGAAGAAGATGGATCTTTAGCTATCTCTTACAAAACATTAAATGGAAGTGGCACGACCTATATGCATGATGAGTGGGAAGATACGCTTCGACTAATTGATGGGCATATTTATATTCACTCCAAACGATTAAGTGGTTTAACAGATTCAGAGATCGTTTTTAATGCTGAGACAGGTAAAGTCATGATTACGACTTCTCCAAACCCAGGAGAGGTCACAAATGAAGACAGGGAGGAATTGCTCGCATGGCAAGCGAAGCAAGAAACGGTCACAGAGAATACAATGAGTGCAGAAGAAAGTGAGCAGATCAATTACGGAAAATATTCTGATCTGGATATATTCAGCGACCTGTACTCCTTAGATAAGGAACTTGAAGAAGAAGGACTATCGTTATGGGACGAGCTCGGCTTTTACGGCGGTTATTACCAGAGTGAGTATGGGAATACTCCTTGGGATATTATTTCGTTTGGGTGGACGGGTGGAGATGGCGAACACTACGGCTTCTTAACGGAATTTGGATCTGTCCCGGATTTAAATAATGCCCCTATCGTAAGAGTTTCTCCAATGGGTGGGGATGAAGCTGGAGAAGTCATTGCCAACAATATTAGGGAGTTTTTGAGCGTAATTGCTATTGACAGTACTTTTATATATATGTCGTTTGAAAGTGATGAGGCCTACCAAAACTACTTACAAGAGGAAGAGGAAGCGCAATATGAATGGGCACCAACCGAGGAAGATCAAGCGAATCGCCGTAAGGTCATGTCCAGACTGGTAGATGCGCTAAACCTACCTAAAATCGATCATCCATATACATACCTTGATCGAGTGAAAGCAGCGAGGGAGAAACAAATTGTTGTCGCTACTCCTGATGGACTAGGGGTAACTAATATACATCCTGGGGATAAAGGTCGGCAACACGAAACACTTCTGGTGGATGATGATTTGGAAGCTGAAGAATTGCAGGGTTATTTAAAGCGGGCTACCTATGCTGGCAAACTAGCATTGATACGTACATTTAACGCAAAGGGCTTTCATAGCGAGGAAGTCGAAAAAGTAATGGTAGAAGAAATGACCAGACTGGGACTAACCGATGAGATTGCCAGAATGAACGCATCAGCTTGGTAGATGTTAAAGATACAATGTTAAGAGAAAGAACTTGGCCTTTAAATGATTTTTTTATTACGAGGGTGGATAACGCTAGTTGAATAGAACATATTAATGAGCAGGCGCTGCGGAACCTGCTCTTATTTTATATGAAGCTTACTAGCAGGCTAATTAAAAGAACTGAAATAAGTTACTACGAAATGGGTTGATTCTGATATACCAATTTGTTATGAGAGGTAAACAGGGTTGTTTCATACAAATCTCTTTAGACGAAGTATTCGGGTTTCCGAATATGACAAGCCCTTTTGGTGGTTATAATGTAAGGGGAATCGCAGAAATTAAGAGTGGAAACTATTACGTAAAGGGTGAGTTATGGTTTACAACTGGTGAGACATATGAGTTCTATAATCAGTTAGTTAAATGTTGGGCGGAGTTAAAGGGAGTGGCAACATTTTGTTCTACTGAAGCAAACCTAGAGCTCAAAGTTAAATTTATTAATAGAAGGCAAATCACAATAGTAGGTTATTTCAAGGAATTTGCACATCAAGATAATGAGATGAAATTTGAAATCGAAAGCGAGCAAAGTTTTTTTGGAGAGACGATCGAAGGACTAGAAGAAATAGTGAATCATCATGGTGGCTTAAAAGGGATACAACATGAATGTTGAACCGAGTGGCAATAGTGATTAAGTATGATGACGTATTGATAAATCAACCGAAACAAAAGCTAAAAATTGTATTCGTTCGTAACATATCACTTGCATTTTCGTCTGAAGGTTATACTGAATAGGGGTGAAAATGTTGAAAAAGTTAGTATTAGGAGTAGCCTTATTAATTTTCGTATGTGTATTTGCTGGTTGCAGTTCCTCGTCAGACGATAAAAAGGGGAATTACATTATTGCAAAGGAAGAGCAAAAAATCTTAGTAGCGAAGGACATCTCTTGGAAAGATGCAGAAAATATGGACTTTGAAACATTTAAAAAGAATGATATTGAGTTAATAAATTATATTGTTGAGGATACTCTGCTCTACAACGAGCTGGGGATAGGTGAATCAGTTAATATAACTCCCAAAACGAATGATAAAGGTGAATATGTTGTAATGCAATCTTATCCTCCACAAATTGTAGCCGGCAAAATAGAAAGGCAGAAGCACTAGGCGGGTTATAGGTCGTTAAGCTTCTGCTATCTGTAGGATAAAATACGGGTAGAGATCCTTTATAATTATTTAGTAAATTGAAAATAGGCAATTTCGTTGGTAATATAGGCAAATAAAGCATGCGATAGGAGTGGATGGTGTCGTGATTATTGTTGTTCTTAATCAGTTGAAAAAATAACTGAATATATGAGGTTTGGCTTAATTTGTGGTGATCGCAGTTATGATCTGCATACCTGCTATTTAGCTGAACTCGTACATTAAGAACAATAGCAATATCATACGCCCTTACTCTAACGCGACTTATGTGCGCGGTAATTGTATACTTATGTCAGGTATGATGAAATTCATTCCTGTGATAGGGATCACTTAGGAGATTAGAGGCTGCAGATGAAGCTATGTTCATCTGTGGTCTTTTTGTCGTTCTCGGATGTCTTGTGGAGAGGTATCAAACGGCAGTAATTCGTGTTTTCATTCTATTATTTTGTAAATTTACAAGGAGGTATGGAGGATGCAATTAAACAATTGGTCTATGGATACCATTACTTATGATTTATCGAAGGAATATTCTATTCGGATGGCGGAGCCAGAAGAATGGGGATTGTATTGTTCTGTATATTATAATATGCAATATAATGGTTTTTTTAGAGAAGAAAGCTATGCAGCATCGCGAAGAAATACATTTTGGATTTATGAGGGAGAGAATAAAATCGGTGGCGTAAGAATGGCGCCCAACGTAATCTACCATTTGTTTTTTATTCCTCCTTTTAATGATGCATTCAAGATATTGAAGCTGCTTAAAAAAATAGTAATGCATTGGTCTGACAGAACGCAGCCAATTAAGACTTTTGAGGTTCTTCCAGATCAAGTTCAATTATTTGCGAGGGCAGGCTTCTGGGCGGATGAATTCAGATGCCGTTGGATGCAGCGTCCTACAGATCATTTCGAAGTGATTTGCGATGATAATCTAATTATTAAAAGTCCCCAAATTGTAGAAAACGAGATGGGAGCMAAGCGATTCATCAATGAAGATGACATTGCTCATTGTGACTATGAAAGCTTTAAAGGCGGATTTGAAGCAGTAAGGAGAAAAAAGTTTTCTTTAGAAGATTTTATTCCAAATGAAGATCCTAATTATTCGAATGACATATTAGTTCAGGCTTCAACACTAATCTATGATAAGAACTCTGGTCAGCTCATTGCCAATTGTCGTCTTTGTCTACAAGATAACATGGCAGCAGTATATAGTATCGGTGTAATACCTGCTCATAGAGGAAGAGGGCTGGCTACACTTATGCTGCAAAGAGCGCTGAGTATGCTGAAAAATAAATATTCAATTCTACGATTGTATGTGATGGAAGGTAATGATGCAGAATCTGTTTATTTTAATCTCGGGTTCGTGCCCGGAGTACAGGAGATACAAAATATGTATATACCTGCGCAACCATAGCGGGGTGACCGTTTGATTGTTTCGATTTTTCTGATTTTTTAAAGTAAATACTTGAAATGTATGGTATGGTATTTTGTGGTGAATGTCATACCATAGGGGCTGTGTAAGAATGATAGGGGATACGACGGAAAAAGAGCGGACGATATTTGATCATGCTGGAAATACAATTAAGACAGAAGATCGAGAGATTCGTATTCTTGCCAAGTATGAGGAGCCATTGGTTGTCGTACTAGGAAATGTGCTTAGCGATGAGGAATGCGATGAGCTAATTAGACATTCTAGGGAACAATTGCAGCGTTCAAAAATAAGTGGAGATCGTGCAGAGAACCAAATTAGAACGAGCAGTGGAGTATTTTGTGAGGAGAATGAGACGATTACAAAAATCGAAAAAAGATTCTCTCAAATTATGAATATTCCCATTGAGCATGGCGACGGCTTGCAAGTTTTGCTATATACCCCTGGCCAAGAGTATCAGCCACATTATGATTTTTTCGCAGAAACAAATCGAGCAAGTGCTAACAATCGAATTAGTACGCTTATAATGTATTTGAATGATGTGGAGGAAGGCGGAGAAACGGCGTTCCCTCTGCTTAATATTTCAGTTTTTCCTAACAAAGGCATGGCTGTTTACTTTGAATATTTTTATAACAATAATGAAATAAATGATTTCACCTTGCATGCAGGTACACCGGTGATTAAAGGTGAAAAGTGGGTAGCGACGATGTGGATGAGAAGACAGGCGCTGCGCATTTCATAAAGAGTGATTAGGAAGCAATGAATATAAGGAATCATACTACTCACAGCAATCAAATCATTGCGCTGAGGCGAATTGTCGTTGTACTTTGGCGCAGTTCGCTTCCACCATGTGAAACCCCGACCATAAGAGGTCGGGGTTTTTGCTTTTTTACTTATTAGGCAGCTGTTTTATTATTTAATTAATAGGTTGATTACATCGTTTACCCCTCGTAAGTCCTCGTAAGTCACTTTAAACAGGTATTACAGCTTCAGCTTTCTAATGCCTCTAGGCAGCAGATCATTGTGGGTTCGGGCAAAAAGAATTTAACTTTTCCCTACTTATAAATCCAATAAAAAAGAGACCCTTAGGCGTCTCTTTTTTCCATTTATAAATTCAAACGGATAAATTAGTAAGATTTAGGAGCTTGTTCGGTTATTCTCTGATAAAATTAAGCATAAGGAGTGTAATATCTACATTTTAGCGATATAGCTGTGTTGATAATGATGCTTCTTAAAAAGTTGAATTGGAGTAAGTTACTGTAATAGCAGGGGGAAGTGTGAACGTTGGATAACGGGAGATTTTTGAAGCTGTTTGGGCTTATTGGCGGTGTTGCGATTCTGAATATTGTTGTGTTGTCACCTGGACTTCTAGGTGTGGAAATAGGAGGTGAAAGTGTACTTGAAACGGCTTCAGGCGTAACGTTATTGGTTGTGAGCCTGCTTGTTATGTTATATGGGAGTTATAGTTTGCTTTTTAAACCGCCAGTTGCGCTGCCTGTAAAAAACATTTCAACGCGTGAGGATTATATCGCAGCGCTTCAACCGTATCGACATGCAAAAGACCTTAAAAATGATATGGCTCTTGCTTTGGATCAGCTGGAACGCATAGATAAGAAGAAGAACGCCTTGACCGAGGTTCTTAGTCAGCGATTTGATCAGACGGAGTTAAGCTATAAGAAGTTCGATTCGGTTATTTATGAGGTTGAGAAGCTGTTCTATCTTAATATTAGAGGTATTCTCAATAAGCTTAGTGTATTCAATGCCTCTGGATACTCCAACTTTGCAGGCCAACAACAACCCGCGGGGCTATCTAACAAGCTAGTACAGGAAAAAACAAATTTATACAAGGAGTACTTATCCTACGTGACGGGTTATCTTCGTGCGAATGAGGAAATTTTGCTTAAGCTAGATAAATTATTATTGGAAATATCGCTGTTGAACAGCACCGATTATAGAGATGTTGAGGAAATGTCATGCATGAAGGAAATCGATATATTAATCAAGCAGACAAAATTATATAAGCATGGAGAGGGAGACGGATATGGCAGGTAAGGGGAAAGCTTTTGTAGTGATAGGAGCTATTGCAGTGTCTGTTTTTTTGCTTGTTTATTTGGGCATAAGCTTAACTTCAAATTTAGGTAAAACAAAGACGCAGATCACGACGGAAGATGCAGAGAAAAAGCTTGATAAATTATATAAAGATGTGTCTGTGAAAACGATAGAGCCAATCAAGGGTCAAATCGATCTCGATCCCGCGTCAATCGGGGATTCCTTACCTGATATCTCGAAGTTTCCGGTTTCAGTAACGAATACAACGGACAGCTTTGTAGAGATTTTCTCTTCCACAGAGAAATCAGGAACGGGTGTTGATGGCTGGTTAAACGAGGTGGCTGAGGAATTCAATAAATCCAATACGACGGTAAATGGAAAGCCGGTTTCGGTCATGATCCGTAATATTGCTTCGGGAACTGCTACCGATTATATCAGATCAGGCAAATATATACCGGATGCTTTTACTCCTTCCAACGAGCTGTGGGGAGAAATGGTGAAAGCGGATGGCATCCAAGCTGAGCTGGTCTCTAAGCGTCTTGTTGGCAATGTTACTGGCATTGTAGCAACGAAGGCGAAATATGATGAGCTGGTCGATAAATACGGTTCTCTGAATTTGAAAACAGTAACCGACGCTATCGCGGATAATGAGCTGACTATGGGGTATACAGATCCATTTGCCAGTTCTACAGGGCTAAACTTTCTGGTGACTGCCCTCGGAACCTTTGACAGCTCCAATCTGCTTGGGGAGAAAGCGGTTCAAGGCTTTGAGAAGTTCCAGGCCAATGTACCGTTTATTGCTTCTACCACGTTGCAAATGCGTGAGGCTGCCAAGACGGGTATGCTTGATGCTTTTGTTCTTGAGTATCAAACCTTTGTGAACGCAACAGATTTCAAAGCGGGTTATGTGTTCACCCCTTTCGGTGTTAGGCATGACAGCCCGCTTTATGCTTTAGGTGATTTGCCAAAGGATAAGCTCGACATTATTCAGAAGTTTGCAGATTTTGTGGAACAAGAGAAATATCAGAAATTAGCGGAGCAAAAGGGTTTTAATGGCCTGAATGACTATAAGTCTGAGCTTGAACCGGTAGATGGCAGTATTTTGTCTGCTGCGCAGAAGCTGTGGAAGGAAAAGAAGAACGGAAGTAAACCGATTGCGGCTGTGTTTGTAGCAGATGTATCAGGGAGTATGGGCGGTGAGCCATTAAACCGATTAAAGGAATCGCTGCTGAAAGGACAAAAGTTTTTGGGACGGGACAACAGTATTGGATTCGTTTCTTACTCCAGTGATGTAGCCATTAATCTTCCTATAGGGAAGTATGACACGAATCAGCAGTCGATGTTCGTTGGGGCCATAGACAGCCTTCAAGCCAGTGGAGGAACAGCTACTTTTGACGGTATTGTGGTGGCGATGAAAATGCTTCAGGATGAGATGGCCTTAAATCCAGATGTGAAGCCGCTGATCTTTGTGCTCAGCGACGGGGAAACAAATGAAGGGCATTCGCTTAAAGATATTAGAGGACTGATTGAGACGTACAAAATCCCGATCTACACGATAGGCTACAATGCGAACATCAAGGCGCTTCAAAGTATTTCGAGCATCAACGAGGCGGCCAGCATTAATGCAGATACAGAGGATGTTGTTTATAAAATCAGCAATTTGCTCAACGTTCAAATGTAAGGACTATCAATGAGGAGGGGCTTCAATGACATTTTCTATGGAAGTGATTAGTGAGGAAAAACTGAAATCAGCAATGGAGGAGCAGGTTAAGCCCGAGCCAGAGGAATTAACGCAGCTGAAGGAGCTGGCTTTAAATAATGTTTCTACGATTTTGGCATTGGATATTGAGTCATTGGAGAAGCGGAAGGCGGTCTTGCAATCCATCGATAGCTTCGGGATGAGCTCCATGCGGTCATCCTCGGAGAAAAATGCTCTTTTGCAGGTTTCTGTAGGGAATTTATCCAAAACAGGGGATGAAGGCGGGGAAGTAGCCAAGGGCTTGGCGGAGCTGCATCTTCAGTTAAAAGATCTAGATCCCAGCGTCATAGATTTTGCGAAAAGCGGCGTATTAGGCATGTTGTTTAACCCTTTGCGGCGTTATTTTGTAAAGTACCAGAAAGCAGATGCTGTCATATCGGATATCATATTATCTTTGGATAAGGGAAAAACGGTATTGAAAAATGATAATACAACCTTGGAAATTGAGCAGCATGCTCTCAGGGAGCTCACTAAAAAGCTTCAAAAGGAAATCCAGTTGGGTGTGTTAATGGATTCGGAAATTGAATCGCAGATCGAAGCAGCTAAACTGCGTCAAGAATCTGAAGACAAAATTCTGTTCATCACAGAGGAAGTTTTGTTTCCTTTGCGCCAGCGTCTCATGGATTTGCAGCAAATGCTGGTCGTTAATCAACAGGGGATTATGGCGATTGAAGTTGTTATGAGAAATAATAAGGAGCTCATGAGAGGGGTAGACAGAGCGAGGAATGTTACCGTTTCTGCCCTGAAAATTTCAGTCACAGTGGCCAGCGCACTCTACAATCAAAGGATTGTACTAAAAAAGATTGAGCTTCTCAATCAAACCACGGACACTCTCATCAGCGGCACTTCAAAAATGCTGAAAGATCAAGGCGCAGCGATCCATAAGCAATCACTTGAAACAAATATTTCAGTCGACACGATGAAACAGGCTTTTGTTGATGTGCTGTCGGCGCTAGATTCAATTAGCACCTATAAGCAGGAGGCGCTTCCTCGCATGCGTGAAACCATTAGTCAGTTTAGAGAACTGGCGAATGAGGGAGAGAGCAGAATTTTGCGGCTGGAGAAGGGGCAAAAGTTAGGCTTGTAGATTGCACGACGGGAAGGGAGATTGCTCCTCACCTCACATTGCTAAAATCCGACCATATAAGGTCGGATTTTTTAAATTTGTTAGATATACTAAACCCCCTTCTTCTATTAAACTAATGATATAAGCAGGATAAAGTGATTACTATTATTATAGAAACTATAACTAAATAACGACACGAATAGGCTTATTAAAATGCTGTGAGAAACTAGTAGTGAAATGAGGGTAACGATGAAAATAAAGCTATTTAGCAAAGCGGATCCTAATGTTTCATTTTGGAAATGGTTTAGTAGCAGGGAGTCGGAAATTTATGAGAATTTCGAGGATAATAAAGAATGTTTTCTAGATGAAATTAGTAATAAACTTAAGGTAATAGATGATAATTTAACATTTGAAATCAGTACGATAAAAGAAGGGGAGAAGAGAGAACTTATCATTTCTGCAGATGGGATTGCGGATTCATTTGAAACTGTGGAAAGTCTCTGCAACGTAGCTCCACATTATTCTAATTGGACTATAATAAAGTTTAGACCAAGGATGAATTCAGAAAGCTTGCAAATTAGTATGGGGGATATTCAATTATCCTACGATGATATTTTCTTCACATATGAAAACAAAGGGCACTATATTGACCTAAGCATTCATATCGAGAAATATGATCCCAACGATAATCGGTATACTTTCGCATATTTCATTCTATTGGACTCATTAATTGGTGAATATGACGCAGTATCAAAAATTGGCAATACTCAGTTTTTCACAATTACAGATCATGAGCAAGATGAATGTAGAAAATTTTACGAATTAATAGATATTATAGATGAGTTACCTTAAGTTATAGTTAATCATGCTATAAAGATGAAATGAACAAACACCCCCGGCGATAAACTCTGGGGGTGTTTAGCTATTTATTCTATTCAAAACTAACAGCAACGACTCCGCCAATTTGTTTCATTTCGGCTACGATTTCCTTCGGCTCCATGGTTCTTGGGACGACGATATCAAGCTTTACTTCCCAGCATAGCGGCATATCAAGCGATGGACGTATCCGCTGCAGCATCATTTTTTGCGTCATAATCGAGCGGCTGGCAAGCCTCTGGGTGACGATGTCCAGCAGTTCCTCTTCTGTCTCCGCCTGAATGGTAAGCTTTCTAACCTTCTTGCTCTTCAGAAAACGGTGCTCCACTTTATTGAAAACCCATAATGTGATGAACACAAGAATCGTTCCTGCCGCTGCGCTGAAATAAAAGCCCGCACCGATCTGCAGCCCAATGGCTGCGACGACCCATAAGGAAGCGGCTGTTGTCAGCCCTGTAATAGACTTGCCTGTGAATAGAATCGTTCCGGCTCCGAGAAAGCCGACGCCGGTAATGACAGCCGTTGCTAACCGCGCCGGGTCAATCCTTACGTTGGGCTCTCCCGCAAATTCAGCGAAGCCGTAAATGGACAGCAGCATGATCATCGAAGAGCCGAGGCAAACCAGAATATGCGTGCGAAGCCCAGCCGGATGATTTTGCTGCTCCCGTTCGAAGCCGATGAGACCGCCAAGAAATACGGCCAGAGACAACCGGATTAGGATGGTGGCATGGTCAATAACCCACGGGTTATCCAAGGCGATCACCGACTAATTGGAACCATCAACCGTTCGCGTTTGCGGAATATGGCCCATTCTCGATACCCAATTTCATATAAATGGCTGCCGATGGCCGAGAAATGCTCGCCTACACGTTCGGGCTGGTGCGCATCGGAGCCGAAGGTCACCTTAACCCCATAATGGAGCGCGCGTTCTAGGAAATAGCCATCAGGCACCCAATTGTTGTCGGAAGAATTGATTTCAATGACGACGTCGCTAGCAGCGATTGCTTTCAACGTGACGTCGGCAGCTTCTGTGCGGAGCTCTGGATAACCGTAGAAGTAGCGGTTCAATGAATCTACATGACCTAAAATATCATATAATCCACATTTGGCGGACTGAGCGATATAATCATAAAATAAATTTTTTACTTCCAATTTACGTGCTGCAGTCAAGCCTTCCCAATACTCTGAATCGTATATGCCGATACCGGCGAATTCATGCACAGATCCAATAACATAATCAAAAGGATAAGAAGCGATAACCGAGCGGTATAAATCCAGATGTTCAGGTAAAAAATCAGCTTCGATGCCGAGCAGCACCTCTATTTTTTCTTCATAGTCTTTCTTTAGCTCCAAGACCTCTTTAATATAAGCTGGAAACTCGCTTTTTGCCATGCTGCCAGTTAAGGAAGGACGATCTTCAGCAATTGCGAAAAATGGCGTATGATCCGAGATTCCGATAATATCTAATCCCTGTGTTATTGCTGCTTCGATATATTCCTTGACCGAACCTACTGCGTGTCCGCAGCGTTCATGATGCGTATGATAGTCAAACTTCATGTAGTACCTCCGATGAATGCGTGATGAATACTAGATACATTTAGCCTTTAGAGCCGGATACAACGATTCCTTGAATGAAATACTTTTGAGCAAAAAAGAAAATGAACAGCAGCGGCAAAATCGCGACCAGCGAAGCTGCCATCAACAGATGCCACGGTGTTGCTCCGTATGCAGCTGTAAAGTTAGCGAGCCCGAGTGAAATCGGGTATTTCGTCATATCGTTCAAATAAATGAGCGGTCCGAATAGATCATTCCATCTCGATATCAGCTCCAAAATAGCCGCAGTTGCGAAGGCTGGCATGGAGAGGGGAATCAGGATGCGGAAATACATCGTGAAATGGCTTCCTCCGTCGATTTTGACGGCTTCATCCAATTCTTTGGTAATGCCCAAATAAAATTGGCGCATTAGAAAAATGGTAAAGGAGCTTGCTGTAAAAGCTGGGATCACAAGCGGCAGATACGTGCCTGTCCAGTGCAGCTTTGTAAACAGCAAATATTGCGGAATCAAGGTGACTTGGGACGGAATCATCATCGTACTGAGGACAAGCCCGAATAAAAGCATACTTCCGCGTGCCCGCAATCTTGCAAAAGCGAATGCGGCCATCGACGAGGAGAATACGACTGCACCTACCGTCACGGCTGAGTACCATACCGAGTTCCATAGGAAACGAGCCATAGGGGCATCGATGAAAATCTGCTTAAAGTTGATCCACTGCAAATGGGCTGGAAACCACGTCATCGGAACGCGATGAATTTCGCCGATGGTCTTAAGCGAAGTGGAGAGCATCCAAAACAGCGGAAATGCGAATAATAGAACGCCTCCGTATAGAAGGATGTAGATGATTGTTTTGTCCATCAGACGCAGATCGCCGTGATTGTACGATTTTTTTCGCTTCATAATAAAGGAACCTCCTTTACTTCGAGTCATATTCATAGTGGACGAATTTTTTGGAGCCCCACAGCGATACGAGAGTCAGCGCGAAAATAAGCAGGAATAATATCCATGCCTGAGCGGAGGCATACCCCATCCGGAACTGCTTGAATGCAGTATCAAATAAATAATACACGTAGAAATAGGAGTTCCAGTCCGGCCCTCCCTTCGTAATAACGTAGGCTTCTGTAAAGATTTGCAGCGATCCGATCATGCTAATGATGGTATTAAATAAAATGACAGGTGAAATAAGCGGAATCGTAATTTTACGGAACTTTGCGAAACCGCTCGCCCCTTCCATAGATGCGGCTTCAAACAGATCTGCCGGCAGCGATTGCAGCGCGGCAAGAAAGATCACCATCGTGCTGCCTGATGCCGTCAATTGCATGAGTACCATGGATGGAACGACCGTACCCGGGCTCGTAAACCAACCTGGTCCTTGAATGCCAAACCAATCATAAAGGACAGAGTTCACGACACCGAACTGCGGGTTAAGCAGCCATGACCACAAAAAGGAGACGGCTACACCAGATATGATGCTTGGTGCGTAATAAAGCGTGCGAAGGAGCGATTGCCCCTTTATTTTTTGATTAAGGAGAACGGCAACAATCAAAGATGTCAGTATCGTAAACGGTACGGCCATAACGCTGTAATAGAGAGTCACGGACAATGACTTGTAAAACAGCCGGTCTCCGAACAGCGTGCTGTAATTTCTTGTTCCTGCAAATGTCGGGGACGAGATGACATTGTAATCAGTGAAGCTGAGCAGCAGCGAGACGAGAATCGGTCCCCCGGTGAAGCATATAAAGCCGATAAACCAAGGGGCTATGAAAAACCAAAACGACCGTTCCTCGCGCTTCATGGCCAGCGAAAGCTTTCTCATGGGCTACCTCCGTTGGGCCGGCGGACGCCTTCTAATGAAGGGAATCCGCTCGGCTGAAATTTAATTAAAGCTCTGGCTGCTATTGATTCAAATTCAACGATAGGAGGTTATCATTCAACACTTTCAAACCGTCGGCTATGCTCTTCTTGCCTCCCCATACCAGATAGAGCGATTGGTTCATCGTTTCTAGAACCGTATTGAATTTGACGATCAAATGGTTTTCAGCTTCCCGGCCATACTTGATCGAGCCTTCGTGTACCTGCTTGAATGCCTCAGGATCCATGCCGATTTCTGCACCCATTTTGTCATACCAAAGCTTGAATAGGCTTGCGTCTGCCGGCGTTCTCCCTACTTCATTCATGTAACGGTAGGCACCGCCGCCTTCAGCTGGATTAGCTAAATGCCGGACAAATTCCCATGCTTCGTCGGGATGCTTGCTTGTTGCCGAGATGCTCCAAGGGTCAACATAAAGGGTAACCTTGCGTCCATCATGATAGGGAACAGCCGCAACGCCCCATTTGAAATCCGCTTGCTTGTAGGAGCCGAGTCCCCAGCCGCCGGAAATGTACATTCCTACTTTGCCGGTAAGGAAAGGATCGCCCAGCTGCGCGGATGCGGCTACTGTCTCTGCGTCCGGCGCTACTTTGTATTTATTGATTAAATCCACATTGTATTGCAGTGCTTCGACGTTAATCGGCTTCATTAGATCAGGCTCACCCATTACGCCGGATGTATAAGCTTCGGGCTTGAATAGATCTCCTCCGAATAGCCACGTCATTGCATTTGCGCTTAATGCACTGGAGAAACCAAAAACCTGCTTGCGAGCGTCACCTACGTCATGGGACAGCTTTTGTGCGGTTTCGAGCATCGCATCGAAATTCCAGGACTTATCATCCCAGTCGGTCGTCGGGTAAGAAAGGCCAGCAGCATCGAATAAGTCCTTGTTGTAATAAAGATAAGTAGCGTTGCTTACGAGCGGGATACCGTAATTTTTACCGTTGATTTTATAAATATCGAGCAGGTTAGGGTCCATGGTATCGAGCTCGGGAGCCCCTTTCTCAATATAAGGAGTAAGGTCCTTCAATGCGCCCATCTTCATATAAGTAGCAAATCCGCTATCCGCCTGATTGGGATTCCAAACATCCGGTGCATTGCCGCTGGCAATCAAGGTCGTCAGCTTTTGATCGAATTGATCGTACGGGATATTCTCAAGCCGCACTTTTACATTCGGATGGCTTTCTTCGAAGGTCGAAACCATCGCGTCCTGCCATGCCTTTTTGTCCGGGTCTGCTGCCATCACCCAAACGATCTCAACCTTATCCTTGCCGTTGTTCTTTACCCCTCCGTTGCTGTTAGTTTTTGAACCGGCTTCACCGCCGCAAGCAGACAACGTGGTAGAAAGAGAAAACAAAAGAAGTGCACTCATCACTAAACGATTTTTCGTTATTAGATTTTTCATGACAACCCCCGTATTCGTTTTTTTGAACCTACATTTACAAAATGTTAATAAAACTAACTTTAATTATTGTAATTTCGCTCTAAAAGCATGTTCTATTATGCATCACCCACTGTTGTTATGCCTTATTGCTAACCAATATAGCATATGATAATATGAATTATAAGCACATATCTTATCTAATTTATCGTTTTTCTACGTATATTACTTTGAATATAAACTCATTACTTTACATGGTGGTGTAATGTTTATGGAGTCGAATTTTTATGAAGCTGCGAAGTTTGATATTAGTCGCGAGAGAAAAACTGACACAAGCATGCCATCACGTCATTATCATAATGGCTATGAAATCTTCTATCTCGTCTCTGGTGATATCAGCTACTTTATCGAGGATAAAAGCTATCAGGTGGTTGGCGGCGCGTTATTGATCATCAATGTGAATGAGATTCATAAGCTGGTCAATTCAAGCAGAGAATCATTTGAGCGGATTACGCTGTTGTTTCAAGAGGAATTCCTTGAGGATATGTTTCCTTACAATGACAGCTTTCATGTGCTATCCAGCTTTTCAAGCGGCAAAAATTTCATGCCCTTAAACGGCCAAGAACAAAGCATGATCGAGAAGCTTTTCGATAAAATGATTGCGGAATTTATAAAGCAGCCTCCCGGCTATGAATATTATTTAAAAACACTGCTGTTCGAGCTGCTTATTTTCCTTTACCGCAAGACGTCAACGCTGCCTGCAGCTGAACATGACGGAAGCAATCCGATCAATAAAAAGATTTTTGAAATCGTCGATTATTTGAACCAGCATTATCATGAAAACCAAACGATTCAGGGCATATCCAGCAGGTTTTTCATCAGCTCCTCTTACTTTTGCAAAATGTTTCGGGAGAACACAGGCTTCACCTTCACAGAGTACTTGAACAATGTTCGAATCAAGGAGGCACGCCAGCTCTTAACGGGGAGCACCTTGAAAATAGCTGATATTGCTGAAAAGGTCGGCTTTGAGAGCATGACGCATTTTGGACGTATTTTCAAAGATATTACCGGCCATTCACCGCTTAAATACCGTCAAGCTTATAAGTTTGAATTGAATTAACCCAAAAAAAAAGCCAACACCGACGCAAATCATGCGCGGTTGTTGGCTTTTTTAGATTAAGCTAGTTATAGTTCAACCTTATTTCTGCGACTGTTCTACCTGTGCGATTAACGCATCTACCGCTTCATCCACGAGGTCAGGACCATAATTCCATTTATTACGGGTTATGTTTAAGACACGATTATTTTTTACTGCGGGAATAGCTTTATAGAGAGGCTCTTGGAATAGCTTTGTCATCTCTTCCAGCTCATCATCCTTCATTTGTGTGAAGAAATAGTCGGCAGGCCGATCAGCCAAAGATTCCATCGACAACGCAGCGCCCCCGTCGGCAAATTTCTCAAATTGCTCTGGCATTTGGAATCCTAAATCCTCATAGATCAGCTTGCCCAAAGTACCGCCTTTGCCTCCCAATAGAACCTCGCCCTTATAAAGAATGAACGTGATGGCGGTTGTACCTTCTTTAATATTAATATTGATCTCATCTCGGATACGCTCAAGCTTCTCCTCGAATTTAGAAATCCATGCTTCCGCCTCTGGCTTCCGGTTCATGACATCGCCCATCGCTCGGAGCGTATTGATGACATCTGGATCGCCGCCCCATGCTACGGCAACCGTTGGAGCTATTTTCTGATAAGTTTCGTAGATTTCAGCGCTATGATAGTCTGGCAGTATAATGATGTCTGGTTGCAGGGCAGATATGGCCTCTGCATTGCCAAGTCCATCACCAATGCTTTCGGCCTCTGTCATGGTGTCTGGATATTGTTCAAGTGTACCTTGATCGACCCCAACTGGCTCTAGTCCTAGCGGCAGCAAATAACCACCGTATGTAATGACGACAGCCTTGCTCGGCTTAACAGGGATAGTCACTTCTCGCCCTAATGCATCCTTATAAACCCTAGTATCTGCCGGCAATGTATCTGTACTTTCACTTTGCTGCTTATTATTGCCCTCTGTAGACTGCTGCACATTTGAATCTGAACCACCACAAGCAGCAAGCAGCAACGATAGGCTAAACAATAGCGTTACAGCAAAAGAAGGCTTAAAACCAAAACTCATTTCATCCACTCTCCAAGTATCTTGTTGATAATGATTATCACTGTTAACAATATAACCTTCTTCTAGGGAGGGAGCAATGAACGATTCGGGCATAAAATTTGTGCGAACTGAACTTTTTAAACCGAGGTTATGCTTTTTGAACTGAGCTGGTGTCTCGCCAGTCTGCTTTTTGAAAAGGCGGCTAAAATAATACATATCTGCATATCCGACACTGTAGGCGATATCACGAATGGTCACCTCTGTTTCATTTAGCAAAAACTTAGCTTGATTCATACGTGTCTGAACGAGATACTCCATAGGGCTGCATCCATATTTTCGTTTAAACACCCTGGAGAGGTAGTGTGTACTGTAATGAAATATATTCGCGATCATCTCCATCGAGATCGTTTCGTGATAATGCGCATGAATATAACTAGCGATCTGTACAGCCAGATCAGGCGAGGCAGCTTCAGTATCAGCGATACGCAACTGGCGGAACTGCTCATGCACGAATTGGTAGAAGAGGCCTGTCACCTGCAGCCGGTCCAGCTCTTCACTCAGCTTCCAATACTGCTGCATAGACTCTAGCAGAGCAAGCAAAGATAAGGGGTGTTTCGCTTTAAATGTATACTGCTGCCCAAATGGAGCATGCTGCTCAGCTTGTCTTTGCGTAGATTGAGTAGATAAGCCGCGCATAGGTTTATATAAAATAAGATAGTAGTCAAAAGGACGGCTCAGACAGCTGATATTCAGCGTAGCGCCTTTGCCGCCGTGCAGCAGCTGGGAATTAGCGGATTCGACAGCCATTCTATCAAGACTTATTTTAGCCTCACCTTGGTTAGTGAAGATAAAAGCATTTGCTGGAAGGCGGTAAGCTTGCAATTCCTCACCTGTCTTCATTGCCAAATGCCGAATATCAAGCACTTTAACCGGCATTTGGCTCCATATTGTGATGGTCTCATGCCATTCCATAACCACACCCCGTGACGGATTACATAGAATTATTTTACTAGTGAGAATACATATCATTTATAATATATAATCATATCGTACCCCATTAAGCGCGTATAGAGAAAGCAGGTTTCTGAAAATGGAATTGCATGATCATTTGGTGTCATGGAATCATGCTTTTTGCACCATTTTTGATGTCCGTCACATCAATATGAAAGCCGAAGAATCGTTAACTGCCTACTCCGTACGCACCTACGGTTATCATACCTTATGCATCGTTGAAAACCGTTCATGAGGAAATTACCTATTTCGGCAAGCTGCTCGGTAAGGAACATACTGACTTCCGATTCGCATACCCTTGTAGATCTCAAGGCTGATCCGATTTGGAATACGCTTGATGCGGTCAAGAACGATAGGGTGTATATATGGGGAAGCGACCGGTCATGGTACTGGGACCCCATAGCGATCCTACTCCAGACTGAAGAAATAGCAGAATGGTTAGTTGGTAAGTGATTGTAGTTAATGTGGGTTGCCTGTGGCCTGTGGAATAAGGTGCAGCAATAATGGGATATTCAAAAACGAAGATAACAGTGGATATGCAGTTGTTGTCTTCGTTTTTTCGATTTCAATTGATTGAACTCATGTGTTTAAATTGCAGCATGGCTAAAAAGCTATTGCATTCCTTCAAGCGATAAGTTATGATCAATTCAGTTAGTGATTGATCAATTACTAACAAGTGAGTACTTAAAGGTGGAAGATACAATGGAAAAAAATACAGCAGCGTCCGTTAATCGCCGTACAGATATTATTGCTGCTGCGATTGAAGTTTTCGCTGAAATTGGATATTATCGCGCGACAACAGCAAAGGTTGCTGAACGTGCTCAAATATCACAGCCGTATGTTTTTCGTTTTTTTGCAACGAAGGAAATTCTGTTGAAAGAAGCTTTGGAGGTTTCATGGACACGCATCGTAGATGCATTTGGCAGCGTGATTGAGACAGCGGGACCTGATCAGCTTGAGAAGGAGCTTGTTGAAGCTTATATAGAAGTCATGAAATCGTATCAGAATGAAACGCTGCTTCTAATGCAGGCTCAGACGATAAAAGACGAAGCGATTGTCGAGGTTATGCGAAATGGATACCGTGAAGTGCAGCAGTTAGTGTTAAACGCATTCCAGCAAGCTGGGCTTGAGAATCCGAAGGATAAAACGGTTATATTTTTGGCTAGAGGCATGCTGTGTAATGTCTCGATGGCGCTATCCTTGCCGGAGTTAATGTATTAGAGCTGATTTTTGGCTCTTTAATATATTGATGTAATTGATCAATCAATAAACAACTTACATCAACAAAATTACCTTTAAAATGGCATATTAGGGCTGACATGGCTAGCTAAATACAGACCGTGTTAGAAGTTAGCCAAGACAATTGATTTGTTGTTTGTTTTTGAAGTCAATGCATTGTCCGTACGCCAGTTTGTTAGTGATTGATCAATCACAAATTTGAGGAGTGAATAATAATGAAAAAAGCTATTGTATTAGGTGCTACCGGAGGTACTGGTGCTCCCATTGTTGAGGAGCTTCTAAAGAGAGGAATCGAGACTACGGCATTCGGGCGGTCTCATCAAAAGCTGAAACAGCTTGCGATGGATTTGGGTAATCCTGAGCATTTATCGCTTAAAGTTGGAGATGTTCTTAATACCAAAGAGCTGATATCAGCATGCGAAGGTCATGAGGTTATTTTTAGCTGCGCGAATGTGCCGTACAATGACATGCATACGAAGCTGATCCCTATGGGAGAGGCAGTTATGGAGGCCGCTAATCAGCTTGGTGCAAAAATCGTCGTTGTGGATGGCATTTATCCTTATGGGAGAAAAACGACTAATCAGGCAACTGAGGATCATCCTAAAAATCCGCACACTAAAAAAGGAAAGGTTCGACTGCAGTACGAGCAAATGGTGTTTAGCCCACGGTGGAATAAGGCGCATAAAATGATTGTTCGTTTACCAGACTATTATGGCCCATCTGCTAACCAAGCATCCTATTTGGGATCCACTTTAGAGGGAATTGCGGCTGGCAAACCTTCCGTATTTATTGGAACGATGAAGGTTGCTCGTGAGTTTGTTTATTTGCCGGATGCGGCAATTATGATCGTAGAGCTGGCCATTAGGGAGGATGCTTATGAGCAGAACTGGCATATCCCAGCATCAGGCGTCATCTCTGGCCGCGATTTTGTAGAGATAGCGCAGAGGGCAGCAGGTACGTCAAAACCAGTCATACCGCTTGGTAAAATGGGCTTATCACTGCTCGGTCTATTTTCCCCAGTTATGAAAGAGGTCGTTGAGATGCTGTATTTAACTGAGGAACCATTCTTGTTAAGCGGTGAAAAATATAAGCGGCTTGTCGGACCGATCCCTGCCACACCATACGAGATAGGGATTAAGGCTACAATTAATACACTTATGAAACGGAATGAAGTAAAAGAGGCAATATCGCGTAGAGGCTAAAAAAGTACGGAATGAAATACGGCGAATTGTGGTGTTATATAACCACAGTTCGCGGTATTTAGTTAAAAACAGAAAGGAAAGTGGGTTTGATTTAAAAAAAGGAGGGAAGATTAGTGATAAATGAGGCGTGTTGCCATTTTGCAAGCTTTGACTACAGGCATATAAAAGGTGATGTATTGCTGAGGTTTATTACGGGATTTAGCAGGAGTTGAAGCTACAGCTACAGCTCTAAGGCTTCCTTTGTAATCTTTTGAATATCGACAGGACAATTGGAGCTTTCTTTCACGATGTCTGGTAAAATGTGCTCTAAAAAATAATCTACACAATGCAGCTTTATTTTTTTGATTTTGACGAGCGCTTCACGGTACATAACGACAAATTCCTTTTCGGTGTTGCCTCTTTGCAATTCCGTAAGCGCCTCGTAAACTTGATCAAGCTTATCAGCTACTTCAAGAATTAGGCCTTCCACGGAATCATCCTTGCCCTCACGCAGTTGTCTGCGGAAAATAGGCTTAAATTCCTCAGGAATATTTTCCTCGATAAAAAGAGCGATCATGCCTTCCTCAACCTTTTGCAGCATGCCACGCAGTTCTAAGGAGTAATGCTTAACTGGTGTTTTAATGTCGCCAATAAATATTTCACCATAATCATGGCTGCTCGTAATTTCGTAAAGCTTCTTCCAATTTATTGTGACGCCGTTCGTTTCTTCAATATCTGCTAATGTTTTGGCGTATTGAACAACCTTCCAAGAATGAGCGGATACGCTGTGCTCTTCAAACTTAAATTTACCTGGACAACGAATGATACGTTCGAGATCGTTAAGCGATTGAAAGTACGTATGAATTCCCATAGCATGTTATTCCTTTCTTTTTCCCAAAGATGATGTACAATGCGAGGCATTAGAGTTAGTATAAAGCTCATTTGTTAATGGACGATAAAATGAATCAGGTAATATATGTAATAACTAATAGGGCAAGCACTGATTTATTCTCTTGTCAGTACGAGGTAATCCTGCTATTATCAAAATGACTTATTAAAGATCTTTAATAAGTCGGCAGAAGCCTTCTTAAACAAATGGATGACGAACACCAAGGAGATTAGATAACGATGGCAACGTTCTTTTTAATTATTATTTATTTGGCTTTTATTAGTTTAGGTTTGCCGGATTCCTTGCTCGGATCGGCATGGCCTGTGATGAGAATGGATTTGAATGCGTCATTAGGAACGGCTGGGAGCATTTCCATGGTGATTGCAGCAAGCACGATCGTTTCGAGCTTGATAAGTGGTACCGTACTGCACCGTTTTGGCACGGGGAAGGTAACGCTTGTGAGCTGTATTCTGACAGCAGGAGCTTTACTTGGTTTTTCATGGTCTCCTTCAATTATTTGGTTAATTATTTTTGCGATTCCGTTAGGTATTGGCGCGGGCAGTGTAGATGCTGGATTAAACAACTATGTGGCTACCCATTACAAAGCTCATCATATGAGCTGGCTGCACTGTTTTTGGGGAGTAGGAGCTACGCTAGGTCCAATTATTATGGCTTCGTCTATCTCAGGGCAAAACCTTTGGAGAGACGGTTATCTCACGGTTGCAGCGATTCAGTTTATTTTAGTCGTCATTTTATTTGTTTCTCTTCCTTTATGGGATAAAGTTGCAAAAAGCAGTCATGTCATAAATGCTGAAGCTCACAATGAGCTGCATGATCAGAAGTTGGAGCAGGCCGCCGAAAATAAGAAGCCATGGCAAATAAAAGGGGTCAAATTAGCGATGCTAACCTTTTTATTTTACTGCGGCATTGAAGCGAGCATGGGATTATGGGGAAGCAGCTTTCTTGTAAATATTAAAGATTTGCCTGCAGCGACAGCTGCGCAATGGGTGTCATGGTTCTTTGTCGGAATTACAGTTGGTCGAATGATTACTGGATTTATAACATTTAAAATGAGCAGTCGCATGCTGATTAGGTACGGCCAGCTGATCGCATTAATCGGAACAGTAGTGCTAGTGCTGCCGTTACCAACTATCGTCTCGCTTGTCGGATTTATGATTGTAGGGCTTGGATTAGCTCCGATATTTCCGTGTATGCTGCATGAAACACCTGCGCGATTCGGGAAAAAGAACGCACAGTCTATTATGGGCTTTCAGATGGCTGCTGCCTATACGGGCAGTACGCTAGTGCCCCCTTTTCTAGGATTGCTTGCAACCAATACAACGATTAGTATTTTTCCATGGTTTATTATTATTTTTGCGATTGCTATGCTCTTGTGTACCGAAAAATTAAACAACTTTTTGAAAAGATTGCATGTAGTAATAGCAGCGAAATAAGTCTCTCCATTAGGTGAGGCTTAATGCAAGAAAAAAATGAAGAATGAACTTAAAAACCACAACCGTATCGTGTTGTGGTTTTTTTGGCATTATGCGATATTAGCCTGTATTTTTCTATTATTATCGTTCTGCAACCGATTGTATTTAATGAAGGCATACTGTAATATCTTTATTAATTATATGGATTTTTATTACAATAATATGAGACTATCATTTTAATTTATGGGTAGAACGGGCTAAAGGCGGGAGAAAATGAAGAGATTCATTCCGAATAAAATGTATATTCCGTTTACGTACAAAATGATGATTCCGTATCTTATTCTTGTGCTGCTGACCGACGCTGTCATTGGATACATCTCCTATACGATGCTCATTGAGTCGAGAACAGAGATGGCGGAAACGAATATTCGTACGGCTATGAAGCAGACGAGGAGCAATATTGAATATCAGCTGGATGAGATCCAGCGAATGTCCAGTACACTTTTCAGCAGTATTACTTTTCAGAACGCTCTTCAGTTTGAAGGGGACCAGCTCGATATGATGCTGAAAATGAGGGATGATATTATTCCGCAAATGAAGGCGCCTCTCCTGCTGTATGGAAACAATATTAGACTGGCGCTCTATACGGTAAACGAAAATATGCTTGAAGTTTCGGGCGATGATATGGCCACCCCGATTGGCAGGCGTGATTATTATGTGTTATCTCATCACAGTATAGAGAATACGGAATGGTTTAAATCCATTTCCTCTACATTCCAAGACCATCTATGGATTCAGGTCGATTCGGACCAGAAACTAAACAACATCTCTCATTTCCGTAGATTAGTCACATCCAGCGGCATTTCGTCTACGATCGGCTATTTGCGCGTTACGGCTCGTTTCGATGAATTGTTAGGCAATTTCGATACATTCCCAATCGAAGAGGGCATCAGCCTGCGATTAATTGATATGGCTTCTGGACTTAATCTATATGAACGAGGAAGCATAGATGAGAAGGCTAGCATGAAATCATATTTGAGTGTTAGGGAAGAGATTCCAGGAACAAATTTTGTGATCGAGACGTTGGTTCCTCATTCCTATCTAAATAAAGATGCAACCAGAATGAAAAAAGCGATAAGTACCGTTTGCTTCATCAGTTTCTTGGTTATGGCGTTTATCGGAGTGATTGTTGCCCGTCTGTCAGGGAAAAAGATGAAGCGTATTGTAACGCTCGTGCAATCGTTTCAAGAAGGGAATTTTTATAAGCGGATTGGTTTTACAGGAAATGATGAATTTGTTCATATTGCAGATTCTTTTAATCAGATGGCAACCAGCATTCAGGACCTCATCAAAAATGTATATGTGCAGGGCATTCAGAAAAAACAGGCAGAGCTTGATGTGCTCCAAGCGCAAATTAGCCCTCATTTTTTATACAATACGCTCTCAACGATCGGCAGCTTGGCTAACTTAGGGGAAGTAGATAAAGTAACAAAGATGGTGCAGGCGCTGTCCAAGTTTTATCGGCTTACGCTAAATGGAGGCAATGTCTATATCACGCTTGAGAAAGAGCTTGAACAGGTGGAATCCTATCTAGACATTCAAAGAGTGAAGTATGCAGATACCTTTAAGGTGTATTTCGATATTGAGCCTGAGATCGCACATATCCCGGTTATTAAGCTGATTCTTCAGCCGTTTGTCGAAAATATTTTCAAACATGCTTGGTTTGGAGAAACGATCGCTATTCGTATTACAGGGAAACGTCTCGGGAACCATATTGAGCTGAAAATTATTGATAACGGAATCGGCATGAGACCGGAAACGTTGAAAAGAATGCTGGCGAGCACGATCCACTCGGACCGATACGGTCTGAAAAATGTGGAGGAACGCATAAAGCTAAGATACGGTAATGACTTTGGCATTCATATCGGCAGCATATATGGAGCAGGAACGACGGTGCAAATTATTCTTCCGATCGATGAAGAAATCATTGAAGATTTGGAACCGCTATCATAATGATGCGCCAGAGGAGGAGAGTGCCGACATGGATATCAGCATCCTATTGGTAGATGATGAAGCAATTGATTTGGAGTGGTTAAGGCGCCGGGTAGCAGGCAATGAACAGCTATCCCTCCAAGATGTAGGAACGGCAATCAGTGGATTTGCGGCTTTGAAGATAATGGAACAGAAGCGCATCGATCTTATTTTGTCCGACATTCGAATGCCGATCATGTCTGGAATGGAGTTTGCTCGCAAGGCAAAGGAAATTAATCCTCAAGTTCATATTATTTTTATAAGCGGACATCAGGATTTCAGTTATGCCAAAGAGGCCATTCAACTGAATGCCAGCGGTTATTTGCTTAAGCCTGTAGATGATAGTGAGCTCAACGACATGCTCATTCTCATTTGCTCTAAGATTGAGAACGAACGACAGCAGAATATGGCCTTGTCTGAAACCTTATCGCTAGTAAATCAGGAGCTGCTGCTTAGGTGGTTTAATGAAGCAACGCCAGGTCAGGTTGAAGCACATATTCATACGATTTTATCGCCTCTGCTGCAGCAAGGGGCTTCTGTCTCGATTATTGAGATTGATGATCTCGCATGGAAGCTTAAGGAGAAAAGTGAGGAAGAGAGGCGATTGTTTATGAATCAGATCACCCTCTTTATTCGCAATTTTGCCTTGGACAACAACTTGGGCAGTATGATGACAAGCTATGACTACCATTATGTTCTGCTGGCTGCTGTTCAAGAGGAATACATGACGACGCTGCTGGAACAACTCGTTCGGCAATTTAATGAGACGTTCTCTTGCTCCATTACGATTGGAATGGGCATGTACACGAATGATATTGCTAAGCTTCATGACTCCTATCGGCAGGCGAAAGCAGGATTAAGCATCAAATGGATCATGGGCAAAAATCGAATCATTCAAGGCGCTTTCCAGTGGAGCCCCAAACAATCAGCCGCATCAAATTTTGAAGAGGTTGTTGATGTTATGCTTCGAGCGATGCTGGAGTATGACCTGACGACCATTGACGACTGTTTGCTTCAGCTCTTAAACGGTGAAAAACCGTTGACCCAGAAAAACGATATTTATGATCTCATTATTCGTATTACCTCCAAGCTTCATGCTGATTTGCAGCAAATGAATGAACATATGTACGAAATGCTGAAATGGGAATCTCATCATCCGATTATTTTGTTTGAATTTGAAACGGTGCATGATATCCTCTCTTGGCTAAGGAGACGGTTCTTTGAACTATCTGAACTGCTGTATTTAAAGAAACAGCGGCAGAAACGCAAGCTGATTGATCAAATTACAGCCTATATCGAGCAGCGATTGGACCAGAAAATAACGCTCAATGAGGTTGCTGCCCACTTCGATTTCACACCAAATTATTTGGGACAGCTATTTAAAACAGAGACGAACATACTATTCAGTGATTATCTCAATCAATTGCGAATGGAGCGGGTGTGCGAGCTATTAAAGGACCCGGCAAAGAAGATTTATGAAATTGCCGAGCAGGTCGGCTATAAAAATATTATTTATTTCAATAGACAATTTAAGCATGCGATGGGGCTGTCGCCTGGAGAATATCGAAAAAAGCATAAAATTTAAAGAAAATAATTTAAGGCTCAAGTCGAAAGCAGGCGTTGGGCTATTTTTTTTGCAAAAGATATTCAAATCGTTGATTTAGTATTGGTTTTAGTTGTTTCACATAATTAATTTATTTGCCGCTGCTTTTTATAATATGTGTACATAGAGAAGAGAGGGGCAGTGTTGATGATTCGACATCGATTTTGGAATGATCTGAACAAGTATAAAGTAATCCTTTTCATGCTGGCGCCTGCCGTTCTATTTTATCTCCTGTTTGCCTACATTCCGATGGTCGGCATCATTCTTGCTTTTAAGCATTATGATTATGCGGGCGGTGTGTTTGGAAGTCCGTGGAATGGCCTCGACAACATTCGCTTTTTCTTCGAATCGGGCGATGCTTGGCGGGTAACGAGAAATACGGCATTGTACAACATAGCTTTTATTGTCGTAAACAACTTACTGCAAATGTTCGCGGCCATATTTTTGTTTGAAGTTGGCGGCAAATGGTTCCGTAAAATTACGCAAACGGTTATTTTTCTCCCATACTTCATTTCTTGGGTCGTAGTTGGAGCGATTGCCTACAACTTATTGAATAGCGACATTGGTACGGTGAACGTCCTGCTGAAGAGCTTTGGGATGGAGCCGGTCGACATTTATAATACACCTGAATATTGGCCGTTTATACTTGTATTTGTCTCCGCTTGGAAGATGCTTGGTTATGGTACGGTAATGTACTTGGCCGCTATTACGAGCATTGACACGGAAATGTATGAAGCTGCAGAAATTGATGGGGCTAATATTTTCCAAAGAATGATGCGAGTCACGATTCCGAATCTGTATCCGACCATTATTATTTTAGTCTTATTGGCAGTCGGCAACATCTTCCGCGGCGATTTCGGCATGTTCTACAACATGGTTGGCAATAACGGGGTGTTGTTCTCCTCCACAGATGTCATCGATACCTTCGTATTTAGGTCACTTATCACAACCAACGAGATCGGAATGTCAGCAGCGGCAGGCGTGTATCAGTCTATACTTGGCTTCACGACAATCATGCTAGTCAACTATGCTGTTCGTAAATATGATAAGGATCGCGCTTTATTCTGAATGGGGGTCAAGACATGAATGCATCCGGCTTGAGTTTAAATAAGAAAGCAGTCAAGGCTGCTAAAATAAAAAAAGTGGATCAACGGTTATTTTATGCGATTGGCTATACCGCGCTTGTGATGCTGGCCTTGTTATGCATCGTTCCATTTATTTTGATTTTATCGTCATCCCTAACGGATGAGAGCAAAATTGTTGTAGACGGGTTTCAGCTTTTCCCAAGCGAATTCTCATTGGAAGCTTACAAAATACTTTTCAAATACCCGGATCAAATGATTAATGCTTACATCGTAACAATAGCTGTTACCGCGATTGGCACGATAGCTGGTTTGTTTCTAACGTCGATGACTGCTTATTGTCTAAGTAGAAAGGATTTCAAATGGCGTAATCACTTTTCGTTTTATTTCTTCTTCACCACTTTGTTCAGCGGCGGACTTGTTCCTTGGTATTTGCTCATCGTCAACTATCTCCATATGAAGGATACCGCGCTAGCTTTAATTGTCCCGCTGTTGTTCAATGTTTTCTACATTATCGTGATGAAGTCATTCATGAGCGGTATACCGGAAGCGATTACGGAATCAGCAAAAATAGATGGCGCAGGCGATTTTCTAATCTTTATGCGACTTATTCTTCCACTGTCCAAGCCAGCTTTGGCTACAATAGGTTTGTTCTTGGCACTCGGATACTGGAATGATTGGTATAATGCGCTGTTATTTATTTCGAATGAGAAATTAATGCCGCTTCAGTACTATTTGTACAAAATGTTAGGCAATATGGACGGCATGCGCAAGGCAATGATGGGATCAGGCGCGGTTGTTACGACAAGCCTTCCGACAGAGGGTTTAAAGATGGCGATGACGATCGTAGCAAGCGGACCCATTCTAATCGCTTATCCATTCGTTCAAAAATATTTTGTTAGAGGTTTAACGATTGGCGCTGTAAAAGGATAGTTCCAGGCAATCCTGGTTTATCAATATATGAATTGGGGGTCTCCAGCATGTTTAAGAAAAAATCGCTTTGGCTGGCATTTGTACTAACATTCGTTTTCATTTTGAGTGCATGCTCAGGCAACAGCAACAAAGAAGTAACATCTCCGAAACCAGCGAATGAAGGAACCGAGACCGCTACGGAACAGCCTGCTACTGAGCAGCCTGCCGCTGCAGAAGAGGGGATCGATACTTCCAAGGAAGTTAAGCTTAAAATGATTTTTGTAGGTCCGAAGCCGGTAGATTATGATACGGTGTTTGCTGAAATTAATAAGAAGCTGAAGGAAAAAATTAATGCGACAATTGAGGGCGAATTTCTAGATTGGTCCGATTGGGCTCAAAAGTATCCACTAAAACTAGCAGCCAACGAAGAATTTGACTTAATTTATTCCGCGAACTGGGCTGGATATAATGATCAGGCGTTGAAGGGCGGATTTTTAGAGCTAACAGATGAGATGCTGTCTAAATACATGCCGGAAACTTGGGAAATCATGCCGAAATCCAGCTGGGATCAAGCAAAGGTAGACGGCAAGCTGTACATGGTTCCTCAGAACAGCGGGGAGTCCGTTGAGAAGCTCATCTTGTACCGCGAAGATTTGCGTGTGAAATATAATCTTCCTGCGATCGACAGTCCTGAAGCTTACGCGAATTACTTAAAGGCGGTTTCTGAAAATGAGAAGGGTATTGTACCCTTTACGCCAGAAACAGGTGATTGGAAGCTCCACAATTTAGATCGTATTTTGCTTAAGCAGCAAAGTGAGTGGAATATGCTTGATTTCGATCTTCCTATCGGATTTAAGCTGACAGATGAGACGGGCAAAATCTTCAATGTGTATGAAACAGAAGAGTTCAAGCAGCTGCTCTACTACTATAAGGATCTTGCAGATCAAAATGCTTGGTCAAAAAACGTATTAAACAACAAAAACGATCACCAGCAGGATTTTAAAGAAGGAAAAACGGCGTCGATTACTCATAATATGGGTACGCTAGGTTCCTTGAAGGCGGCGATGGAAAGAGAAAACTCTCCATATCAAGCTGCGCTTGCCGATATTACGCCTGCTAAGAAAAAGTCTCAAGCCGTTGCTACGCAAAACGGAACATCGGTTCATGCGACTTCGAAAAATCCAGAACGTGCACTGATGTTCATTAACTTGATGCAAAATGATAAAGAACTTCATAATCTCATGATGTACGGTATTGATGGCGTGAACTATGTAGCTGATGGCGACGATAAACTTAAGTCGACAGACAAGACTGCCAATTATACGGGCTTCTCCAACTGGAGCTTTAACTCGCCGCTCAATCGTACGGATGCGGCATTCCCAGAAGAGGCATCTGCCATGAGCAAAGCATGGGAAGCAACGGTATATCACTACCCGCTTGAAACCTTTGTATTCGACAACAGCAAAGTGAAAACAGAAGTGGCTAATGTGAGCAACGTCATGCTCCGTTATGCGATTCCACTCGAATACGGTGCGATTAAAGATGTAGATAAAGGCTTGGAAGATTTGCAGAAAAAAATCAAGGCTGCTGGAATCGATAAGATCATTGCAGAGGTACAAAGCCAAGTCGATGCATTCCTTGCAGCGCGAAAATAATTGAAAAAAAATCAGCCCCCAGATTGTATCTGAGGGCTGATTTTCTGTTTAAAATATAAGATTTTATAAGCTTTCATCTTATAAGCTACTCATATCTAACGGTCAAAGCTGCTGTTGCGTCAAATAGACGCTGATTGCGTTTTTGCTGCGGCAGCCGTTTTTTTCTCGCGAAACAACATAAAAAATAGCATAGATGCCGTGACATACAGTGCTCCAGTTATGCTGAACGTGATGGCGTATCCCCAGTAGTAGCCATAAGTAGCAATGAGATGAGAATGAATGGGTCCCATCGTAGCCCATCCAAGCATAAAAGCAGTCTGCATACAGGAGTTGGCTAGGCTTTGTTTTTTTGCAGAAACCCGGTCGATCAAAATAGCCGATTGCAGCGGATTGGCCGCATTCATAAGCGCTTGTCTGAATAGAAAGCTTATAGAAGCGACGAGCAACAGGTTTGTAAAACCCGTTAATAGCAGGAATGGCAGCGATAAGGTTTGGAAAATAACGATCGCTTTCACTTGTCCAACTCGATTGGCAAGCGACGGGCCAATGAGCATAGAGATTATGGTCATGACTTGACCTAATGAAAGCAATAAGCTCATCGCACTAAGCGATATCGAGAACCGATTGGTGAAATACAAATTCAAATAAGGAACAACAAGGCCCGATCCGATACCAATCAAAAGCTGTATGGAGGCGAATTTAATAATAAATGACATTTCTTTATTAGGGTGAGCTGTTTGGTTCGAAGCAGGCTGCTCGTTAGTTGCTTCAACACTTTCCTTCTGGCTGCGCGCAGATTCCCTAATGGCTTGCAAAGGTAGAAATGCTGCAATTGTCGCTATACTGCCTGCAAGTAAAACGATTTTGAAAGAGAGCAGCTTACTTAGTCCTGCCGCCTGCATAATATCTGCAATGACGCCTCCGCCAAGGCTGCCGCCGACCTGAGAAGCGAGAACAAATGCTGAAAAAATACTGAAAATGCGCAGTCGATCTGCTTTAGCTACGTTTGTGGCAAGAAAGGGAATGGCAAGCACCTGAAAGATGGCAGCAAATAAGCCGGTCAGAACGGCCATTGTAAGTAAGCTGCTTTCTGTTTCAAATAATGAGCGTCCAGCGAGTACCACACCGCTGCAAAGAGCGCCAATGACGAGCAAGCGCTTGCGGCTGGCGCGATCGCCGAATAAACCAATGGGAATGAAACATAACGCTGTTGCGAGTGATTGCATACTGACAATTTTTCCGCTCATGGCATCGGGGTAACCGAGCTCGTGAATGTACAAATTGTAGAGTACCGAGAACATGCCCGTACCGATTTGATATAACATGTTTGCTAGAAAAAATAAACGAATATTGCGGGACCAGCCCTGCCACTCTGTGGCGGTAGATTGAATGAATTTCACGTAGATGCCTCCTGATGCTATACCAAACTACATTACTCCTCTGGCAACAGTAAATCAATCGGAAATTATTATGTAGAGAAAAAAATTGAAATTGTAATTTTATATATGGTATTGGAGTATTGCTAGTAATTCCCTGCTCCGTTCAATCATGATATGCTTAACTTGCAAATTCATAAAATGAGGAGAGATGTTGATATGCAAACATTTATTATGCTCGGATGTATTCTCATGGTGCTCGCGGTCGCAATTGGAGCTTTCGGCGCACATGCACTGAAAAGTAAGATCACACCGGACAAGCTGAAGGTTTATGAGGTCGGCGTACAGTATCACATCGCACATGCATTAGGTTTAATTCTGATTGGACTGCTCGCGGGTCAGTATCCGGGTGCTCAAATGATCATTACGGGCGGTTGGTTTTTGGTAGCGGGAATTATATTGTTCTCGGGAAGCCTATATGTACTTAGTGTTGCTAAAGCTCGGTTTTTTGGTCCAATTACACCGCTAGGCGGGCTTTCTTTTATGATTGGTTGGGTGCTTGTCGCTGTAGGTGTTCTTTAGGGAAATTGTTGAGCTTTTAATATTTAATATCTATCTTCTATGACCATTGTAAAGAATTTATTTATGTTTACATGAAATAGTGATGGAAAAGTATGAAGATTTTGAAAATATAGGTGCAACTCTATTAGTTTAAGACATAATTAACCAAAAATTATATTGATCTCCGAAAAATAAAATAGTAAAATGATTTCGATAGATGTAAATGTTTGCTAATAAGTTTGAAAATTTGTCCAAATTAAATATTGGCAAAACCATCGAAAGGTGGTGACGCAAAGCTATAGGGACTACTTCTTTCAAAGAAATGTCAGCCAGTTGCGAATTAATATGCAGAAGGTATACCTATGGTTATTTTTAGGTATGCCTTTTTGATTGTAAAAAATAGAGAGAAAAATGAATGGTGGAGAGTGGTACAGCATGAATAGGAAAGACCAGCCTAATATTAAAAGTTTATTTCCAAGTGAAGACGGCAACATAACGCAACGAAATTACATGTTAGATTTAATTGAACAGATTGTAAGTGGTGTTGATGAATTAAAAGATCCGGAATCGGTATTTCTTAAAGGAGAAAAAGAACGTGGTCCTCATTTCTATAAAGAACTAGCGGAGGTAAGCAGAATTCCCGCAATGGGAAATCCATTAGAAGAAGTCAATAAAGAACTCTTAAAATTGCTTCATGCTCATCCTTACCATACAAAATACTTTTTAACAAACATTTTACCTATGGCTAGTATTCCAGGTGTACTTGGCATGATTGCAGCGTTTATGGTTAATGGCAATAATTTATGGGATGTGTATGGTCCGGCGGCTGCGGAAGCTGAAGTGAAAGTCGTGGCGATGATGTCAGATCTCGTAGGCTATAATCCTTCTGAAAGCGGCGGATATACGACATGGGGCGGTCAAGGAGCTATATTCACTGGTTTAAGGCTGGCAATAAATAAAGCCTGTCCTACTGCAGCTCAAAACGGGGTTCCACAAAATTTATATGCCTTTTGTTCGGAAGCGGCCCATTACAGCCTTTATAAATCAGTTGAGGCTACAGGTCTAGGGAGCAAACATTTAATTAAAATCAGAACAAATGAAGATTCATCAATGGATGTAAATGATTTGAAAGAAAAGATGGAAAACGTCATTATGCACGGAGGCATCCCAATATACGTCGTTGCTACTACGGGTACGACTGATGCAATGGGTATTGATAACATAGATGACATTTATAAAATGACAGAGCTGCTCTCGCAGAAGCATAACATTCAAAGACCGCATATTCATGCCGACTCAGCTTTAGGTGGCTTTTTTGCATTTTATAATGATTACGATTTTGAAGGAAACCCTTTAAGCATTGAGAGTGATACGCTTGTTGCTCTAAAGTTGATTCAAGAGAGAATGCAGCATCTCATGAAAGCAGACTCGCTTTGTTTCGATTTTCAAAAACTGGGACAGACGCCTTATTCAACGAGCTTATTTTTAGTAAAAAATGCTGCTGATTTAAAGCTTCTTGATTTGGATCCAGATGAAACTCCTTATGTTGGACACCGTGGATATGGACAATATCACACCAGCTATACTCTTGAATGCTCAAGAATGGGAAGTTCCATCAGTATTTATAGCGCGCTATTAGCGTTTGGAATAGAAGGCTATCAAAAGCTGCTTGCCCAATTTGTTGAGGTGAATGTCACATTCAGAAAGACCTTGCAAAGAGAAATACCTGAAGCCGTTATTGTAAATCATCTAAACCCTGGTATTGTCACACTCTTTAGACTTTATGAGGATAAACAAAATGGTTATGAAAAAGAATATGCCGGCTCCATGAGCTATGCTGAAGTAGAAGAGATTAATAAATTAAATGAGCTATTGTTTGAGATTCTTGGAAGAGACCGCGGAGAAATGTTCTTTGGCGATACCAAAAAACATCTTTATGTCCCAACCTTGGATAACAAAAGAATAGCATTGTATGCGAGTAAATTATTTGTTATTTCGCCGCATACACAAGTAACCGATGTGGATAAAATCGTCGCTTATCTAAAAGCAAAAATCGATGAAACCTACGTGGAATATATGCGAATTAGTAAAAAGGAGTACACTCATGAAGAAATCTATACTTAGTTTTAATTGGTACAAAGAACATCTTTCTGTAAAAATTGCTCTCAGTATTCTCTTATTGCAAGTGATAACCTGTGCAGCCTTTGCAGTATCCAGCTATATGACCCAGCAGAATTTATCTGAGAAACTATTAGAACAATTCGATAAACGTCTTATAACCGATATACAAATTGCAAGCAATACATTATCTGCAATCCCTGGTTCAGAAAAGCAATTGCAAACAACAGACGATCCTAATTATGCAATTATTAAGAAAGAACTCGAAAAATTACAAGACGTACATAGCTTAGAAAATATTTTTATATTATCAAATAGTCAGAATAACGAGCGTATTCTTGTACTATCAGGAGTACCAGATGATTTTAACACTCCTTACCCATTTACAGATGAAATGAAACAAGCCATCGATTCAAAAAAAACTGTAATCAGCCCTATTTACAAAGATGAGTATGGAACGCATAAATCTATATTTGTCCCACTCTCAGATGAGTCTGGTCAAGCCTATGGTATTCTTGGGATAGATTTAGATGCTTCAGTTGTCCCAAAAACAACATCAAGCTCTAATTTAACAACGATTATTATTTCTCTCATCGTACTTGTGGTGGGTAGTTTAATTGCCATTGTTATAAGTAAAGTTATTACGAATCCGCTCCGCAAATTAATGGTAGCAGCCAACAAAATTGCTGCGGGCGATATGAAAACGACATTTGCTATTAATAGCAAGGACGAAATCGGAAAATTATCGATATCATTTAGCTTAATGATTAATAGTCTTAGTCAATTAATTCAACAAGTCATTGCTTCATCTAATCTTATATCCGATACAAGCCAGCATCTAAAACAGTCAGTAAATGAATCAACGAACAGCGCGCAGCAAGTTGCGGAATCAACGAACCGAATGACAGAAGGCATTAACGAAATTGTGCAAAGCGTCACCCACAGCCATACAAATATTAATCATATCGATGTCGAGATTAAAGATGTCTCAAGCGGTATGAAGGAGATTCAAGTCATTGCTACAGACGTTCATATCCAATCCGAGCAAGGACAGGATTTAGTAGGACGTACTCTCGAACAAATGACTGTCATCAAACAAGCTATGCAGCAATCCCAAGAAGCTGCTATAACATTAGGACAACGATCCAATGAAATAAATGAAATCATTACTATCATTTCAGAAATATCCAATCAAACGAATTTGTTAGCTTTAAATGCTTCCATAGAAGCGGCTCGTGCAGGAGAGGTTGGCAGAGGTTTTGCTGTTGTAGCCGGTGAGGTGAAAAAACTTGCAGCACAATCTGCTGAAGCGGCGCTTTCTGTAGCAGAGCTTGTTTCCAGTACTCAAACAAATAGTTTATTAGTAATGAAATGTATTGAGGAAGGCAGCAAGGCTGTTGAACAAGGGCATTCGTGGATTCAAGGAACTTATGATAACTTCAAAGGAATTTATGGAGGGGTTTCGGAGTTTACCGAGCATACAAGCCATATGTTCAGTGCATTAGACAAGGTTGATGAATCCTTTATGAAAATAACAGATTCTATGCAGCAAATATCCGGAATTACACAAGAACAGGCTGCAGGGACAGAAGAGGTTGCTGCGGCTGCGCAGCAGCAAAGTGCTTCCATGCAGGAAATATCAGCAGTCATTGTTCAACTTTCGACTCTTTCTGTTGATCTTAATGAATCGGTTAAACAGTACAAATTATAAAATAGAAATAACGGTATACAGGAAGCGGGTTGGGGATTATATATCTCCAGCCCGCTTTAATTATACCGGTGGCAGCCATCATTAACCTTTGTGAGTGATGCATGATGACTACTTCCGAGAAGCAAGATAGGGGATTAATCCGTTTGCGATCACTTGATGGCCACGGTCATTGGGATGGATAGGCAGAGTACCGCTTAATGCATCTTCTAATCTGCCATTACGGTAGCCATAGATTAGCGAGGCTTGTTTTCCTTCAAACCATCTATGAGCGGGAGCGATTTGTGCATGATAGCTTTGGGCAACCTCTATCGTCGTGTAATTTAATTGGTCGATAGCAGCAACTGCTAGAGAACTATTTGGAAACGGATTATATTGCGTGCAGCAAATAATACGGGCGTTACTCACGCTTTTTATATGAGCGAGAATGGCTCGTAAATTTTGCCTGTAGGGAGTTAAGATCGGTTTTATAGCTATTTGCTGTTGGTTCTTAATCGAAGACAAAGCAGCGTTTGCTAAATCTACCCCTCCAATCCAAACAGAAACAACATCGGATTTGCTAATAGCAGCCGAACCCTTCCAGATGACTGCGTTTAATAGATCATGACTGGTCCAGCCCGGACGAGCTAATACATATCCAGTTGCTCTGCGGGAACGGGAGCGTGAATTTAAAGCGGCAACGGCTAGTTGGGGATATGCTTTTGCGAGTGAGGAGGCATTCTCCCCATAGGTAATAGAATCTCCGAGAGCTGTATAGAGCATAACGATATCACCCACCCTATTCTTAATTATATAGAAAATGCAAATAGGCTAGTAAAGGTTTGACACTGACAATCAACAGTCGTTTATTCTTCTAATTCACTAGTGCATCTCTATAGTTATAGTATTGCAATGCTATGCTGTTTGCGTGGACATTTGTTCAGCAGCATGTAAATTGGATAAATTCATTAATAATTATTGACTTCATTTCAAATGATTTGTACGCTGTGCTGAGGAGCAAAGTCTATCAACATAGGAGTCGACAGAATGAAGCTTATAGAAGGTAACCGAATAATTAATCGAAAAAGCTTTCTGAAGTATCCATCATTTTATCGCAAAATGATTGTTTTTACGTTATTATCATCAATCATTCCTATCATTATCCTTGGAATCACCAGCTATATTTTAACTTCCAAAACGGCTAAAGATAATGCCAGCCAAGACATTACTCAGGTCTTAAGCTACGCTTCAGAGACCATCGATAATGGGCTTGAAAGAGTAGAGAATAACTTAATTCAGCTGGAGCTGAGCTCGTTCTTCACTTCAGACTTGAAGGAAATGAAACGTACCAATTATTCCGGCTTTTATTCGAGTATCTATCAGAACATGTTGGCTTTTATGAACGGAAACCCACTTGTTAAGGATATTTCGCTATATACATTGGACGAGAATTACTTAATTTCGTCTACTTATGGTGGCAAAAAAATGGAGTCGGCAGTGGAACGGGAAAAGTATGAGAAGCTGCTGGAAAACAATCAGCAATTAGTTTGGCAGGCTGGTTATTTTCAAGGCGGTCAAGTGTACGATTCTGGTATTACCTTAACGAGTACAATTCCTTTACATACAAAAGATCCGATCGGTATTATTCAAGTCATTATTGATAATAAAGCGTTTGAATCTCTAACTGCAAAATTTGTGAAATACAAGAGCCAGCATATGTTTGTAATCGATGAAGGCGGCCAGCTCGTATTCCATATGAATGGATCTGAAGTGCCTAAAGATTTGTTTGAGCTGATAACGGTTGCACATGAGGGCAAGCAAGAATTTATATATCAATGGCAGGGCCGGGAGTACTTAGTTACTTCTATGGTATCTCCAATCAAGAAGCTGCTGTTTGTGGATATGATTCCAACAGCGGAGCTTTACAGCAGCGCAAGGAAGATTGCAGGCATAACGATTGGCATCGTGCTTGTCGTTCTTGCTGCGGGAATTGCGCTCGCGATGATCGGCACGAAAAGGGTATATAGTCCGATCCGGAAGCTGGTCTCTCATATTAGTGATAATCAACAAGCGGATATGGGGACAGACGAATTTAATTATGTGCAGCAGCGGTGGAAGGAAATTAACAGTAAGGCGAGTCAGCTGGAAGGCCAAATCAATCAGCAGTTTCCCCTTATTCGGGAGTTGTTTGCTTTAAGGCTACTGGAAGGGCAATTTAGTCATGAACGACGTGAACATTTGCATGAGCTTCTGCGCAGATACGCTATTCCAGAGACACAATGCGCAGCTGTCTTTATTATTTCATATGATCACCTATCGGACGCAGGCAAGTTTCAAGAGTCGGATAAAGATTTAATTCTGTTTATTATAAAAAATATGACGACAGAATTGCTGGAGCAGCAGCAGCTAGAAGGCTTGGTCATTAATGGATTAAATGATCAAGTAGTGGTTTGGCTGTGGACTGAAGATGAAGAAATGAATGCATGGTCAAACCATCTGAAGTTTGGCATTGAAAAAATACGACAGCAGATCACTCATTTTCTGCAATCTCCAGCAACGATTGGGTTAAGTCGTGCAGCCTCGCAGGTAGAGGAATTGCCCGATTTATATCGTGAAGCGCAGCTTGCCATTTATTCGCGGATGATTAATGGCGGCAATCAGATTATTGAGAGCAAAGGGCTTGCGGTTTCAATGATGTATCGTTATCCAGCAGAGATCGAGAACCATCTTATCGATTCATTGCAGGTTGGTGATCTCGCTGAAACAAAGCGTTTGCTTAATGCTTTTTCCGATAAAGTGCAATCTGCTGTGCATAATCCCGAGCTTATTAGGATGTCGTACGATCAATTGCTGTCTACGACTTTACGAACCGTCTATTTAATGAACATGAGTCCAGAGCAGCTGTTTGGAAGAACCGCTAGTGAGCTCAATTTCGATATGAGATCATGTACAACGATTCATTCCATTAATGAGTGGCTGATAGATCGTATATTTGAACCCATCATGATGTCCGTGAGCGGCAAGCGGAATCAAGAGTATGAGCAGCTTATCGAAAAAGTTACAGACTATATTGCGGCAAATTATAATCTTGATATTTCTCTGGATCAGTGTGCACAGATTTGCAATCTGACTCCTCAATATTTAAGCAAGCTGTTTAAGCGAACAATGGACATCTCCTTTATTGAGTACCTCACACAAGTTCGTGTAGAGAAGGCTAAGGAGCTGCTGGAAGCAACAGATTTGATGGTGAATGAAATAGCAGAGCAGGTAGGCTACAACCCTAAAAATTTCATTCGTGTATTTAAGAAGCAGGTTGGATTGCCTCCGGGACAATATCGAGAAATGCATCGCAAGTAAATTGCCCTACAAAATCGAATAGGCTTATATCAAAAAGGCTTTGCTAAGAGTGAGAGAATTGTAACCTCTCCATCTTGCAAGCCTTTTTTTGATTTTATGGGGTGCGAATTTATAATCTGGCAGGGGTTAAAGAGATTAATTAATGAGACTCGAAGCAGCCACAAACCCAGCAGCAGCAAGGGATTCTCAATTATTGCTCAGTCGTTCTGAGCGAATAAGAATTGGTCATTGCCCGGCGGAAGCTTCGGCTTGTAAGATGCAGACATGAAACCATATGAGCAGCCAAGTTTAAACAAAATTGTTGGAGGTGGTGAAACCCTTGCCGCAATCTAATCCTGAATTAGCGAACGCAAGTTTATCACAAGGACATGAACCTAAGTGGCAAAAAACGAGAGATTCAAAATGGTCTCAATTTAAAGTCATTTTAGGTCGAGAAAAATATTTGTACGTATTAGCGCTTCCGGGTATTCTCTTCTTTCTTATTTTCAAGTACTTGCCCATATGGGGCCTGGCGTTAGCCTTTAAAAACTATTCCCCATACTTAGGCTTCTGGCAAAGCGAGTGGGTCGGATTCAAATATTTTAATGAGTTTTTCTCGAATCCAGACTTCCTGCTTTTATTTAGAAATACGATGGCGATTAGCTTGCTGAACATCGTTTTCTTTTTCCCGATTCCCATTGTTCTCGCTATTCTCATTAATGAGGTTCACAATCGGGTATTTAAGAAAACGATTCAAACGATTATTTATTTACCGCACTTTTTGTCTTGGGTCATTATTGCAGGGATTTGCTTTATAATCCTCGGACAAAGCGATGGTATTATTAACAAGATTATTGTCGAATTAGGCGGCAAGCCGATCGGTTTCTTGACGGAGCCGAATTACTTCTGGGGTTTGTTGACTGCACAGAGTATTTGGAAAGAAGCAGGCTGGGGCACAATTATTTTCCTCGCTGCCATTGCGGGTATTAATCAAGACTTGTATGAGGCGGCGCAAATTGATGGTGCAAACCGTTGGAAGCAAATCGTGAATGTTACGCTACCGTGCATTAAGAGCACAATTATTGTATTGCTCATTTTGCGGCTTGGACAAGTAATGGAGGTAGGGTTTGAACAAATTTACTTGATGATGAGTTCTCCCGTTTCACATGTGGCTGATGTATTCGATACGTATGTATACCGAACAGGCATTCAAAATGGTCGTTTCAGTTATGCGACGGTCGTGGGCATATTTAAATCGGTGGTTGGTCTTATCCTTGTCGTTACAGCCAATCGTTTAGCAAAAAAATTCGGTGAGGAGGGTCTGTACTAATGCATAAGTCCCTCGGTTATAAAGTGACAGACGGCATTATTTATACGGCGCTTGGTCTAATTGGACTCATCACGCTGCTGCCTTTCCTATATGTCATTGTTGTTTCCTTTACAGACCCTTCGGAGTATTTGAGAAAGTCGTTAATTATAATTCCAGAGAAGTGGAGCCTTTCCTCTTATAAGTACATTTTATCGACCCCAATGTTTATGCGTTCATTAGGGGTCAGCGGCTTCTTGGCTGTTGTGGGTTCGGCAATCGGTATTATCGTTACAAGCGCTTTGGCTTATGCCTTGTCGCGGAGACGATTTTTCGGTAAAAAGTTTTTCCTCGTTGCGATTCTAATGACGATGCTGTTCAACCCGGGTATGATTCCGAACTTCCTTTTGGTTGAAAGCTTGGGACTTATTGATACCGTGTGGGCGTTGATTTTACCGGCTATTACGAGCGCTTGGTACGTATTTTTGATGAGAAATTTCTATCAGGAATTGCCGGAGGAGCTGGAGGAAGCAGCGAAGATCGATGGATGCAATGATATTGGGGTTTTCTTTCGAATTATGTTTCCTATCTCAATGCCAGCAGTCGCTGCGTTTGGGTTATTCTTTGCAGTAGGCTTCTGGAATACGTACTTCAACGGCGTATTGTACATTAACTCGGATGAACTTCGTCCGATGCAGGTTGTGCTGCAGATGATGCTGATTCAAGCTTCAACCAATATAGCTGACCCATCCGTAGCGGCAATGCTGCAGAGTGAGCAAATGCTCCCTCCAGAGACGATCAAGATGGCGGCGGTAGTCGTTGCGTCTCTGCCTATCATTATGGTTTATCCGTTCCTGCAGAAGTATTTTGTAAAAGGTATGCTGGTTGGTTCCGTAAAGGGTTAACGGACAAACGACCATTATATAGGGGTTTACTACAAATAAGGGAGGGTTTTAGTAATGAAAAAAAGAAGCTTTGGCATGACGCTTTTGACGCTCGTTCTTACGACAAGTTTAATTGGCTGTTCGAATGGTGGCGAAGCTAAATCGGCCGGCAACAAAGAGGGTAAACAAAAGCCGGTTGATATTAATATCGGCACGATGACTTATGGTGAATCTCCTAGCAGTGATCTCGAAAGTGTTCAGCAGCTCAATGAAAAACTAAACGTAAAGCTGAGCATCGATTTTTATCCGATTAATAGCTATAAAGAGAAGCTGAATGCTTTGCTTGCTTCAAAAAGCTTGCCGGATGTCATTCTTATCGAGGATATCAATGATCCTGCATTTTCAACCGCAATTGAGCAGGGTGCATTCTGGGATTTGACTCCTTTCTTGCAGGATTATCCGAACCTAGCAGGTTATCCGGAGAATGCCATTGAGAACATTAAGTTCAAGGGCAAATCCTACGGTATTCCGCGTGTTCGCCCATTGGATGGACATGAATCTCTCATTATTCGTCAAGATTGGCTTGATAAAGTGGGATTGAAAGCACCAACGACGATGGATGAGCTCTACAAAGTGTTAGAAGCTTTTACAAAAAATGATCCGGACGGCAACGGTAAAAACGATACCTTTGGTATGGTGCAAGCGAGTGTCAGTCCTTATATGATGACGATGTTTGGCGCAGGCACAGCGTGGAAGGAAACGGCTGAAGGCGGTCTTGAGCCATATTGGCTGACAGCTAAAGCAAGAGAAGCGCTTGAATTCTGGAGCAAGGCGTATGGCGATGGTCTTATTACGCCGGACTTGCCAGTAATGAAGCCAAGCCAAGTAAAAGAAATGATGATTCAAGGCAAAGCGGGCATCTCCTTCGGCAATATTAACGAAGCGTTTATTTTCGGACAAGAGCTGCAAAAAATGAAGCCTGAAGCAGAATTGAAGGCGTATGAAATTCCAGCTGCCACAGACGGCAAAAAGTACAATGAACAAGCATATGGCTACTATGGATTGTTCCTAGTCAGCAAAAAGGTAAGCGAAGACAAGCTGAAGAAAATCCTTGAGGTTTATAACGAAACGGCGACTGAAGAAGGCTACAATCTCGTTACCTATGGTATTAAAGACAAGGACTATACCGTATCGGAAGATGGTTCAATCGTTCAAACCGATGAAGGCAAGAAAAAAGCTTATGGTACAGCGACGACTGCGCAATGGATTTCCGGTTATTTCAACAAATATCAACGTGCTGAAGGACCTGGCATGCCAGCAGAAGTTAGAGATTACAACCGCCAGCTGGTAGATACCATCTCAGCATCCTCAATTAAGAATCCTGCTGCAGGGCTGCCAACGACTGAAGTGTGGATGGAAAAAGGCGGCGATTGGCAGAAGAAGTTTGTTGATATGTACACAAACGTTGTCATCCGCAAAGCAAGCATGGAGGACTGGGACAAGTTTATTAGCGGGCTTAAAGCCGACGCCAGCTTCCAGCAGCATCTGAAAGAAACAAGTGATTCTTACAAAGCGTTAGCAAGCAAGTAAGTAAATAAGCCCGGTAAGTTCGAATAGGTCAGTCGAGTTTACCGGGCTTATCTTTTTTATTAGATCATGTAGGGGGAATATGAAGTGGAAAAGTTAAATGGAGCCTTGCAGCTGGAAACGAGATGTATCAGTTCATTAATCAAAGTATTTGCCGATGAAGAACTGCATGCAGCTGCGGTAACTAGAGGCTCGGCACTGCTTGGTGAATCCTATTCGTTCCAGGTTGCATATCGGGCAGATGTACTTATGCGGCAGCTGCAGGTTCGGGTGGAATCCGAGCTTGAGCAAGCATTAACCGTACGAACGGTAGAGCTGGTACCCGCCAATATGGTGAGCTATCATGATGCGGATGAATATGTGCTGAGAAGCACGCCCGGCTTGTATCCAGATGCGTTAATCCCATTTGATGCAAGCCGCGGTTTAACCGGTTATCCAAGCCAATGGCGTTCTCTATGGATAACTGTCGAGGTTCCGATGGATGCGAATGCAGGTTTATTTGATATTCGTATTTATCTCATCAATGATAGCGGCGAGCAAGTAGGCGAGGAAACATTTACGCTGGAGGTAATTGCGGCAGCACTGCCGGAGCAGTCGCTTATCCATACCGAATGGTTCCATGTTGACTGCTTGGCTACCTACTATAAGACGGACGTATTTAGCGAGTACCATTGGCATTTGATTGAGCAATATATCCAAACCGCTGTGAAACATGGAATGAATATGATTTTGACCCCTTTGTTTACCCCTCCGTTAGACACGGAAATTGGGGGAGACCGCCCAACCGTGCAGCTCGTTCAAGTTGAACGCGTGGGAAATGATTACCGATTTACTTTTGAAAAATTAAAGCGCTGGATTGCACTATGTGACCGCAGCGGCGTGAAATATTTTGAGTTCTCTCATCTCTTTACGCAATGGGGTGCCAAGCATGCACCGAAGGTAGTCGCCACAGTTGATGGTCAGGAGAAGCAGCTGTTTGGCTGGGATACGGATTCCAAGAATTCAGAGTACACGGAATTTCTTACGTTATTTTTGCACGAGTTAGTGTCATTTATAAAAGAAAACGGTTTAGAGAAGCGGGTTTATTTCCATCTGTCGGATGAGCCAAACCTTGCGGACATGGGCACCTATCGCGCAGCGAGTGAGCTTATTGGACCGATTTTGGAAGGATTTCCGATCATTGATGCACTCTCAGAGTATGAATTTTATGAAAGTGGCCTAATTAAGCATCCCATTCCGGCTAGCAATGCGATTCAGCCGTTTCTTGAACACGGGGTAGAGGGATTATGGTCGTATTATTGCTGCGCCCAATACAAGCTTGTGTCTAATCGCTTTCTCCATATGCCGTCATCACGCAATCGTGTATTAGGCATGCAGCTGTACAAGCTGAAGCTTGCAGGTTTCTTGCATTGGGGCTACAACTTCTGGTATGCGCAGTTCTCGAAGTATCCGATTAATCCGTTCCAAGTGACCGATGCAGGCGGCGGTTTTCCAGCGGGGGATGCATTTCTCGTATATCCAGGTGCTGAAGGGCCAATTGAGTCAATCAGGCTGGAGGTGCTTACAGAAGCGCTGCAGGATCTGCGAGCGCTTGAGCTTCTAGAGCGGAGTACCTCACGAGAAGCGGTAATTGCTTTGCTCGAAGATGGCTTAGCGCAGGAACTATCCTTTGAAGCATATCCGCGTGAGACGGAATGGTATATCCGCAAGCGTGAGGAAATTAACCGTCTAATTGGCGAGCATGCAAATTCGAAGTAGACATGGCAAGTTAAATACACCAAGTTCATAAGCAGAGGAGTAAGTGACATGGCATCATTCAAAGTGCAAGGTAATCAATTTCTTTATGAGGATAAACCAATAACGATTTTGTCGGGGGCGATTCATTATTTCCGTGTTATTCCGGAGTATTGGAAGGATCGATTGCTTAAGCTGAAAGCCTGCGGTTTTAATACAGTTGAAACGTATGTCGCATGGAATATGCACGAGCCGCAGGAAGGTAAGTTCTGTTTCACGGGAATGGCGGATATTGTAGCGTTTATCGAGATAGCAGCAGAGCTGGAATTGCATGTCATTGTACGTCCAAGCCCTTACATTTGTGCGGAGTGGGAGTTCGGCGGCATGCCGGCTTGGCTGCTTGCTGAGGATGAAATGCGCTTGCGCTGCTATGACGAGTTATTTTTATCAAAAGTAGATGCTTATTATGATGTGCTGCTGCCGATGCTGAAGCCTTTGTTATGTACAAACGGCGGTCCAATTATTGCAATGCAAATTGAGAATGAGTACGGCAGCTATGGCAATGATCTAAAGTATCTTGAGCATATCAAGGAAAGCATGATTTCGCGCGGAATGGACGTTCTGCTGTTTACCTCAGATGGCCCGGAAGATTTTATGCTGCAGGGCGGGATGATTCCTGGTGTTCTTGAAACCGTAAACTTTGGTTCGAGAACAGAGGAAGCTTTTAACAGCTTAAAGCAAGTCCAGCCGGACAAGCCGCTCATGTGCATGGAGTATTGGAATGGTTGGTTCGATCACTGGAACAAGCCGCATCATACGCGGGATGCACAGGAAGCGGTGCAAGTGTTTGAGGATATGCTGAATGCTGGCGGATCGGTTAACTTCTATATGTTCCATGGAGGTACGAATTTCGGATTCTATAGTGGGGCCAACAACCACGGGAAATATGAGCCGACGGTAACGAGCTACGACTATGATAGTCCACTAACGGAGTGGGGGGATATTACGGAGAAATACGTCCTGTTAAGGGAGCTTATCGCAAAGCATTTTGGCACGGCGTTAATGCCGCTTCCGGAGCCTGTTCGCAAAATGGCATATGGCGCTGTTCAGATGAAGCCGGTTGCGCCGCTGTTCGATGTGCTGCCGCTGCTGTCGACACCGGTGCAGCGCACTTGCCCTGAACCGATGGAGAAGCTCGGACAGGATTATGGATTTATTTTATATACAACAAAGGTTTCGGGCCCAAGACTACATTGTTCACTTGTCTTGCAGGAGGTTCACGATCGCGCGCTCGTATTTTTAGATGGAGAGTATAAGGGTGTTATAGAGCGCTGGGACCCACAGCCAATCGAGTTCGATGTGCCGGAGGGCGGGGCAGAGCTTCGTATTCTAGTCGAGAATATGGGCAGAACCAACTATGGACCGTATTTGCGAGATTATAAAGGGATTACTGAAGGGGTGAGATTAGGCTTCCAATTTCTATTTGATTGGACGATTCATTCGCTGCCGCTTCATAATCTTGCTCAACTTGAGCAAGCGCCTGCTGCTGAAGAGCGAGTACAAGACATAAATGGACCAACCTTCTACCAAGGCTCCTTCCACATTGAGCAGGAGTCGGATATTGCAGATACCTTCCTGGCACTTGAAGGCTGGACCAAAGGAATTGTATTCGTAAATGGCTTTAACCTCGGACGTTACTGGGAAGCAGGGCCGCAGAAGACGCTTTATGTTCCAGGTTCGCTGCTTCGTACCGGTGCAAATGAAATTGTAGTGTTCGAGCTGCATGGAGCGAAGACGCTGCAGGTGACGCTTCAAGATACACCTGATTTGGGGTAGTGCAAAGTATTGCAAAGTAATACCATCATGAACTGGAGATTGGAGAGGGTTCATTCATGAAGATCAGGAAGAGGTCTATTTCAATTGTAGTGGTATGCTGTATGGCATTTCAGCTTTTGTTTGCAGGGCTGCCTATGCTTGGCGATCAAGCGGTTGCGAGTCCGAATATAATGGTCAATTTGATTGCTAATGGCGGCTTTGAGGAAGGCGACTTAATTCCGGATAAAGGTTGGCAGGATGGAGGAAGACCAACGGGCTGGGGCGTATGGCGCGCAATGGAAGGCAATCAGAATGTATCCGTTACGGAGGCTGTCTATCACACGGGAGCACGATCAGTGCAAGTGAAGCACGATAAGCTTGCTAGAACAGACGTCGTTCCTGATCCGCTTGTTCCGATTACACCAGGGCAGACCTATAAGCTGCAGGCTTGGATGAAGACGAATCAAGTGCTGCCGGAAAATGTGAGTAAAGGCGTATATATTCGTACGCAGTATTGCGGTGCTGATGGGAAAAAGATTGAAGACGGTCCTTATCTTCCTTATGTAAGAGGGACAACGGATTGGACCTCTTATGAACTGCTGCTGCAGGTTTCAGATAAGCCGCAAATTGCTAGCTTTAAGGTTGAAATATTTTTTGAGACGGGTACAGGGACTATATGGATTGACGATGTAACGCTCACTCCATTCAAAGATATTACGTCCATTGCGCTTAGCCCACAAAACGTAAACATGGATAAGGAGCAAAAAGTCCAGCTGATTCCTACTGTTTCACCTGCGAATGCACCGATGAATGAACTGATTTGGAGCTCCTCCAATTCGCTAGTAGCAACGGTTCAAAATGGCGAAGTAACGGCTCATGATTACGGTACGGCGGTGATTACAGCTGCGACGAGCGATCGTAGAGTATCCGCACAAAGCTTCGTTACGGTAGAATCGGAAGCACAGAAAAAAGCGTATGAAACGCTTCGCAAAAAATGGGCGGCAAAGCTGGTTGGCGGAGAAGGGATCGATATGAATGATCCTGAGCTTGCTGCAAATGTTGAAGCCTTAGTAAACCGAATGACGAATAAAGAAGGTACCGGAAGATGGGACAAGCTGAATAAAGCTGCTGATGCGGAGGCATTATGGGAAGACGTCATCAGCAAAACTCAAAATGATTCGTGGCGCATTTCCTGGGCGTACGGCATTATTCGAGATCTCTCGTTGGCTTATTCGATGAAAGGCTCATCTCTTTTTCAAAATGAAGACTTGAAAAACGATATTATTCAGGCGATGGAATGGATGCTGAAGTATCAATACAATTCCAGCAAGAAGATTACAGGAAACTGGTGGGATTGGGAGATCGGAACACCGCAGGAAATTATGAATATCCTGTCGCTCATGTATGATGCAATGCCGCCAGATTTGATTGCGAAATATATTGAAGCGATTGATAAGTTCGTGCCCGACCCAAAGAAACGTGTAGCGAACTCAGCGACGGTTGAAACAGGAGCAAACCTGCTTGATAAAGCACTCGTTGTGACGCTGCGTGGCATTGTAGGTCAACATGCCGCTAAAGTCATGCAGGGACGCGATTCGATTGCGGATGAGTTCTTGTATGTGAAGAAGGGGGATGGGCTTTATGAGGATGGTTCCCTCGTTCAACATACAAGTATAGCGTATACCGGCGGTTATGGTGCGGTATTGCTCGGACGTATGGCAGATTTATTTTATATTTTTGCAGATTCAGAGTGGGCGATTTCAGACCCGAATGCAAGCAATGTTTATAGCTGGGTAAAAAATTCTTTTGAACCGCTTTTATATAAAGGTGCGATTCTGGATTCAGTTAAAGGTAGAAGCATTTCTCGTGCGGCCGACTCTGATCATATTACAGGTCGCTCCATTATCATGACATTGCTGCGACTGGCTCAGTCCGCCCCGCCTGCCATAGCAGAGGAAACCAAAAGTATGGTGAAGGAATGGGTACGTTCTGACACGACATTTGAAAACTATTACGATGGATTGCCGTTATATGAGCTTCATTTATTAAAGCAATTAATGCAGGATGACAGCGTTGCTCCTCGCGGCGAGCTGGTGCATACGCAAATGTTCGCAGGTATGGATCGTGCGGTTCAGCTTCGTCCTGACTTCGGGCTATCTATCAGTATGTTCTCGGATCGCATTGCAGCGTTTGAATATGGCAATGGCGAGAATAAGAAGGGCTGGTACACCGGAATCGGAATGACAAATGTGTACAATAGCGACTTGAAGCAGTTTAGTGATCATTATTGGCCAACGATTGATAGCTATAGGCTGCCCGGAACAACAACGGATCGTTCTTACAGAGAGCCCGCAGAATGGGGCAATTATATGAATGGAAAGGACTGGGTTGGCGGCTCAGTAATCGATGATTACTATGGGGCTGTAGGTATGGAATTCTCGCTTGCAGGCAATACAGGGAGCTCCTTGCAAGGAAAAAAATCATGGTTCTTGTTCGATGATGAAATGGTTGCAATAGGCTCTGATATTGTTAACAACACGGCGAGCATGACTGAAACGATCGTTGAGAACCGTCAGCTAACCGAAGCGGGTACCAATAAGCTTATTGTGAACGGTCATGAAATGCCAACAAGCTTAGGCTGGCAGGAGCAAATGACGGATGTGAAATGGGCTCATATGGAGGGCAACGCGGCCGGTTCTGATATTGGATACGTATTCCCTTCGGGTGAAAAAGTGACAGGCAAACGTGAAGCGCGCGAGGGAGCTTGGAGCGAAATTAATAAGGGCGGCCCAGCGGATGTAGTGAAGCGCAATTATTTAAGCCTTGCCATTGAGCATGGCATATTGCCGACAGCTGGCACTTATGAATATGTGCTGCTCCCGGGCAAGACGCCGGAGCAAACGGCGGCATATGAAGCGAATCCAGACATCCAAGTACTGGCTAAAACGGAGAAGGTTCATGCTGTAAAAGAAACGAAGCGGCAGGTTACAGGTTTGAATTTCTGGGAGGCGTCTGCTTTCCAGTATGTAAAGACCGATAAACCTATTTCCATGATGATGAAGGAAAAAGGCAGTGAGCTTACCCTTGCGATTGCTGAACCTACACAGAAGCAGGGCATGGTAACGGTTGACCTCGGTAAAATAGGATTGCAGATCATTGCACAAGATCCGAGCATTCAAGTCGTACAAACTTTCCCGTATACTCGCTTGGCAATCCATACGCAAGGAGCAGCAGGAAAAGTCCATACGATTACGTTGAAGGTTGATCCGAGCCAAACGATCAATATGGAAGCCATGCAGCCGGAAGAAGGTAAAACCTTTAAAATTCCGGTGATGGAGGATACCTTCGTTCGTAGTGGAGCAAATCATGCCAATGTGAATAATGGCTCCAAAGATTATGTTGAAGTGCGTGAATATGGCGAGGGATATACACAACGATCCTTCATGAAGTTTGACCTCAGCAGCATCTCTGGTGATATGGAGTCAGTAAAGCTGAAGGTCTACGGAAAAATAAATGATGGCGATGCCAAATACGATTCTAATTTGATCGGTGTTCACCGCGTTGAGGACGATTCTTGGAAAGAGACCGAGATGGTGTGGGGCAATCAACCGGCTTATGGTGATGCCATCTCCACAATTGCTTTCCAAAAGGTTGATAAATGGCGTGAATACGAGCTGGCAGACACCGTAAAAGCGGAGCTGCTGCGTGATCAGCGTTTAAGTTTAGCATTGATTGAGCAGCCAGGCGTGAAAGGCTTGAATACACAGATTAAGAGTAAAGAAAACGCCGCGTTTGCACCATATATGGAAGTGAAAATGAAGGCATTAGAGGGTGCAAAGGTGACGGAGATCACTGTTACACCACCGGAAGCAACGCTAAAGCAGGGTAAGCAAGTGAAGCTTGAAGCGGCTGTGAAACCAGATCATGCAAAAAACAAATAAATCGTTTGGACGATGAGCGATGAGCATCGTGCCTTAGCAACGATGCAAGTTAATAATGGACAAGCCGTTGTTACAGGCGTGCTGCCCGGCAAGGCGGAGATTATTGCAGCTTCTGTCGATGGAGGGTATCAAGCGACGGCGACTATTGTAATTGAGGCGGCGGAATTAAAACCAGATCCGGAGCCAAAGCCTGATCCGACACCAACACCAACACCGACTCCTGATCCAACGCCGAGCCCGGCACCTGGAGGTTCAGGTTCAAATGAGATAACGATAAAAGAACGGGTTCAAGGCATGCTTGGCAGTGAATTAAAAATGGTCAGTACAGACGAGCAATTGGCGGCTGGGCAGATTTTAGTTTCAATACCGAATGGAGCCCAGAGCGTTCAGCTCTCCTCCGCTGCCATTTCGAAGCTGCTGGAGTGGAACCGTGAAGCTATGCTAATTGTGAGCGGGTCCAATATGTTTATTACTTTTCCACTAAAGCAGATGGCTAATCTTCAAGAGGCAAATGGTGTGCGAGTCGGAATGGAGCCTATTGCTGAAGACGCAGTTACAACGATTACAGACCATGCCAAAAAATTAGGTGCTTCACTCGTTCATATCGCTGACCAAGTTGTAGTGGAGGCGGGCTCCTTGCAGCGAATGTACGGCAGCTTGATTAATGCTGGAAAGCTAGAAATGAAATGGACGATAGAAACGAAAGCAAATCCGGCTCATTTGGCGGGGCTGCGTTATGACAAGGAGCGCAAAGCGCTTGTTCCAGTTCCAATGAAGCTAAAAGCGGCTGGGAGCGGTGTAGAAGCAACCTTTGACGGCCTGCCAGGAGAAACCTACCTGTTGGTTGAAGCAAACAAGACATTTGCCGATCTTGGGAAGCACTGGGTCAAGGATGATGCACAATACTTGGCATCTAAGTTTATTATGCAAGGAAAAAATGCAGATACCTTCGCGCCTCAGGCGGAAATTACTCGCGCAGAGATGGCTGCTATAATCGCTCGTATGCTGGATCTTGGTGTGAAAGGTTCAGATCTAACGTACACCGATGCAAGCGGCATGCAGGGCAGTTGGTACGAGAATGATATTATTCGAGTGCATGAGGCGGGACTGATGAATGGTTATGCAGACGGCTCGTTTAAGCCAGAGCAAACCATTACGCGCCAAGAATTGGCGGTGCTGATTGCTCGCGTCATGAGTAAGATTCAACCAGACTGGATGACGGGGGCAGATTCTGCTCAGCTTAATATGTTTACGGATTCCCAAAATATTGCGCCATGGAGTGTAAAGGAAGCAGCAGCAGCGGTAAATAATAGATTGCTGCAAGGGGACAAGCAGCAAAGGTTTAACCCTGCGGCTTTAGCGACTCGTGCGGAAGCAGCCGCTGTCGTGAAGAGAATGCTGGATCAGATAAATCGATAGCTGAGAGGATTGAAGGACATGTGGAAATCGGCAATTGAAGATGCAATGGAGAAGACAAAAAAGAACATCCAGCGTTTTGGGGTTCGCTTCCCGCATGTCAGTGTCAACGGCAAGTATGAACGCAATGACAATGAAGATTGGACAAACGGATTTTGGAGTGGAATGCTGTGGTTATGCTACGAGTATTCCGGAGATGAAGCTTACCGTGACGCTGCTCGGCTCACGGTAAAGAGCTTCAAGCATCGTATGGAAAAGCATATTGTGCTCGATCATCATGACATTGGTTTCTTATACACCTTATCCTCGCAAGCACAGTGGATTTTGGAGCGGGATGAGGAAGCAAGAGAGCTGACATTACAGGCGGCAGATGTGCTTTTGCGCCGCTTTAGAGAGAAAGGGCAATACATTCAGGCTTGGGGACTGGCTGGAGACGAGAAGCATGGCGGGCGCATGATTATTGATTGCCTCTTGAATCTTCCATTGTTATTCTGGGCTTATCAACAAACAGGCGATGAGCGTTATTATAGGGTTGCCAATAAGCAGGCAGATCAAAGCCGCCGCTACCTTGTGCGAGGTGACGACAGCTCCTATCATACCTTCCTCTTTAATGAAGAAACCGGTGAGGCGCTAGGCGGCGCAACACATCAAGGGTACACGAACGGATCGACATGGTCCCGCGGTCAAGCATGGGGTATTTATGGCTTTGCACTTGCCTATCGCTACACCGGGAATAAGGCGTATTTGGATACAGCAAAACGGATGGCAGCCTATTTCCTCTCAAAGCTGCCAGAGGATGATGTAGCTTACTGGGACTTTGATGTACAGGTCGAGGAAGGGACGTACCGTGACAGCTCTGCCTCTGCGATTACAGCCGCGGGCTTGCTGGAATTAATGAGCCATCTGGATGATAACGATCCAGATCGCGCTGAATTTGAACGGAAGCTGAATTTGTCGATGACCTCACTTGTTCGTCATTACTCCACGATGGGAGAAGAGGCAGAAGGGTTATTAAAGCATGGCTCTTATTATGTAAGAGGCAATATAGCGCCGGATGATTTTATGATCTGGGGGGACTACTTTTACCTTGAGGCACTTATGCGGATGGAAAAAGGAATAAAAGGTTACTGGTACGAGTAAATGGAGTAAGAGAGCAGGCTCTATTTTAAAATTGTAGTGAGTCCCTTTCTATTTTTGGATGGGCAGGTTTAATGATTATTATTTTTGGCATGATTCGCATAGGCGGGTTTAAGCGGAATCGGGCATTAATAGGCACGCTTGGATAGTTACAGAATTACACGAATAAAAGTAGGATATGGAAGGTGAATAACTATGAATAAAGGGAAAATTTCCGTTAAGCTGGAGCAGAATAACAGCTATTTTCCGATTGCAGTTGAAGAAGAGTACGACTGGCTTGCGATTCGCTTTACGTATGAGAAGGAAAATTCATGGGGAAGATTGCATTTATTCGATGCGGAGAACAATATTCGCTTCTGCTTCCTAGATGGTGGAAACGAGCGGCTGATCGTCGTTCATAAACAGGTAGAATTTACGAGTCCCATAGCGATGCCGGGTTCCATTGTTCAAGGCGTATGGACGCTTGAGGTTTCAAATGAAGAGGGCAGAATGTTCGAAGCAGAATGGGAGTTCGGACATGGCGCTCTGCCGGCGGAATATGAATCGACACAGATGCAGGGCGAGCGTGAATATTGGAGCACTGGCAACTTGAATGCTGGCGTCACGATGGACAACTACGACTGGGCGAAGGTGTGGAAGACGGGGGGCCGCTATTACAAAGGTGATTTCCACACACATACCATATTGTCCGATGGCAAAATGACACAGCTTATGAACCGTGAGCAAACGGCAAAGCAGGGTCTGGATTTCTTTGTAGCGACGGATCACAATGTACTGTCTACATCATGGGCGAAAGGAAATGCACTTGTCATTCCCGGCGTGGAGGTCACAGCTAGTGACGGGCACTGGAATGCACTTGGTCTAAGGAAATGGATCGATTGGAGAGCGACTGCACAAGACGGCGGCTTGACGACGCAGCATGGAATGGATCGATTGATGAAGGAAGCAGCGGAGCTTGGAGCGGTCTGCTCCATAAATCATCCGATGCTGGCACCTTGGGCATGGCTATATGGGGAGACGCAGCTAAAGGGATTACACTCCATGGAAATATGGAATGATCCGACCTTTTCTCCGAACACTGTCGCTACAGAGAAGGCATTGCAGCTATGGACGGCAAGCTGGAATGATGGATATCGGATTACGGGAATTGGCGGTTCTGACTCACATATGCTGCCTACAGATAAATATGAAGATAGCCCCATTCCTTCTTTAATTGGCGACCCTTCCACGTATGTGTGGTGTAATGATTTAAGTGCAGACAACGTATTAGAAGGCGTGAAAAATGGGCATGTTTATGTGTCGCGCGGACCCGTGATTGAAGCGTCGATTCAAGTCAGCGGCCACGATTACCGATTCGGCTGTAATTTGTCTGATGCGTTTAGTTTGGGGAAAAGCGAGGCTGCATCCCATGAAGTAAACTGCACATTAAGTGTAGCGAGTGATGTGTTCGCTCGAGTAACCTTAATTCACAATGGTATTGCTGAATCCGTGAAGGAAGTTTCTGCGGCGGCTGCGGGAGAAGCGCCAGCGGCGCTGGAATGGAATATACCTTGGGAAGAAGGCGCATATAACTGGTATCGCTTTGATATTCGCGATGAAGCGGGAATGCTGCTCGCCTTTACGAACCCATTCTATTACGGTTCTAAGGAGCCGCAGATTACAACTTACAATGAGCTCTTGGCAAGCGCTAATTTGATACAAGAGGGTTAAGGCAGCCTTTCGTAAACGCTGGCACTTATACATTTCATAATAAACAAGCCCGTGACGGCGATGTTTGTAGACAGCGTCGTTTCACGGGCTTTAAGTCTAATGATTCGTTCACATCACTTAAAAAGGGTTCAAAACATGGAAAAAAACGTTTGGCGATGCCATCCGATAATAATAGCTGCACCAGCCTACTCCTTTGTGGTTGAAGCGGTTTACTGTGCTGTACACCAACCGTTCCTGTTCCAGCTCTTCGATCCTCGCAATTCGTCCCTCCACATAGTCCAAAATTCTAACGGACGCAGTATCCAAGCGACTAATAACTCCGCCATAACGGATGTCGATGACTTCCCAACCAAATGGCTTGAACATGCGCAGCCACTGCGAGCGATGTGCTATTCGAAGCTCACGTACTGCTTCTGCAATAGCGGTCAGCTCATTCATGGCTATGTGTCTCAGTTTATTATTATCCTTTGAATCATAAGCTTGCTTAAGTGTAATGCCGATTTCGCTCTTTAGCTTCAATACGGCGCACAGCTTCTCAGGCACCTCGAACAAATAATCAAGCGAAGCATCCTTATCGCGTTTATTATGAATTTGCAGCTCTAAGTTAGCATAGTGACTGTCCARATCCAGCCCTTCAATTTGCTTGTCGAACATCCCGAGCAGCACATCTTGGTATAGTAGAAACTTTGAAGGGTTGCTTTGCTTGCTGTTGTTTGGCTCTGATCCTGGAATTTCGTCGAGATCCTTCAACTGCATGAAAGCTTCTGCTTCTATTCCAGTACAAAACTTAACTCGTTCCGCCAGCTGTTCTTGCGTTGGCTTTTGTTCGGAGTAAGCGTGCTCCGCATAAAGCTGCAGACCAAGCAACGCTGCGAATGGATTTCCCTCATTGCCGTCGTCGCCCCACATGGTCGCATATACTTCACGGATGCCTTGCTGTTTGCACACTTGCAGCGCAACATCTGAAGCGTTCAGCGATAAGCCGTAATTCACGCCGAATGTGTTGAAAATCCAAACGGCTCCTGCGAATACTAAATTACAGCCGAGCGGTCGATGATTAGCGATAACCCTCTCGTAATCCTCAGCTTCCAAATGTACATAATCCCAATACACCATATCGACATCTTTGGGAATGCGGCTTGCCATCTCCTCTGGAATGGAAGTATCTTTATCGTAATATTCATCGCCATTCCCGGAAGCGAGCTTGAGGAACATATCGCTCCACATCATTGGTTTCAAGCCGCGGCTGCGAGCGACCTCGAGTACCTTCTCCAAATGTGAAGTCATAATATTAAAGCGGCTTTCGTAGCCATTCAAGTCCAAATATTTGCCGCGGCCAAGTTCCTCTGCTTCGTCCATTCCGATATGAAGCTTGCGGCTGCGGAACGGCGAGCTGGCAGCATCAATCATTTTTTCGATTAGCTTATCTGTCCGTTCGTCACCGACGAGCAAGGCGCCTTTTGTATCGCGGTAATGCTTGATGGGCTCCCATTTTAGAAATTCCTCCAGATGCGCGAGTGTTTGTATGCTTGGGAAAGCTTCGATACCGAATTGGTCGGCATAATCGTCAATTTCCTTCAGCTCCGCATGCGTATAACGGCCCCGCATGTAGCCAAAATACGGTTCGCCTTCAATTTCGTATGTATCCTCCATGTATAGCATGACCGTGTTCATTCCCATTAAAGCCATCTTATTCAGCATGGATTTAAAGCCGTCTAAAGTAAGCACCGCATTGCGGGAAAGATCAAACATAGGTCCAATTTGATCGAACTGCTGCTTCTCACGAACATGGAATGTGCTGCTCTTGCGGCTATGTTGAATGAGCAAGCCAAGTCCGCGGAAAAATTGATGTTTTTGTCCATAACGAATATAAGCCTTGTCCTGTTCAAGGCCAACTTCCAGTTCACCTTCGGATGGTTCGATATGAACGGGCAGCCCGTCCTCTTGCAAATCAATTCCCAGCTCCTTTATGAGCAGCTGTACACCAGGCATTAGCTCCGCATAATGCCCCTCGAAACGTAACTTCATATGATCTTCCTCCAGCATTTCGGATTTTGTGAAGATGATAACCACATATAATTTAATGCTATTCCAACCATTTGATGAAAGCAATTAGACTTCATTCGCACATTTGAGGTGCATCACGCTTTTATATGTTATCAACGATCTTTCAGAAGCAAGCCGTTTAACACGAGGGAAAGACTCTGCAAAGCCTTACTCAAGCCATCCTCGGCGTTTTCGGCGTTGGCCAGCCAAAACGCAGTATTAATTAGCGCTCCATTTAATAACCGCGCTAAAGCTTCATGATCTGTCGTTTTTATAACTTGATCTATCATTAAACGATGAAGCATATCAGCCATCGTTGCGAGACATTGGGACTGAGATGATTGCGAATAAGCATTTCCAAGAGCCGAGGGTGCATCTCTAAGAACGATTCGCTGAATTTCCGGCTCAATCGCCATGGCAAGATATGCGTGGCAGCGACCGACGAACCCTTCCCAATTTCCTTCGGCTGTATCTGAAATTTCGGCTAATCTGCTATCCATTTCAGCATCTATTTCGTTGACAACTGCTTCTAATAACCCTTTTTTGTCGCCAAAATGATGATATAACGCACCGCGCGTTAACCCCGCTGAAGCTGTAAGCTCATCCATCGATGTGTTTGCATACCCAATCGTGCCAAATGCTTCTCTAGCGGCATTCACTAGTTTGATTCGAGTTTCTGCAATCATTTCTGATCTCGTTTTGCGAGCCATGTTTCCTCCTGCTTGCATTCTTTTTTTAGTCATTGACATACGCGCCGTATGTATTTATATTATTCACATACATGTCGTATGTCAAATCATATTTCGACTCCCAAATCAAACAGAGTCTTAATAAAAAGTTTTTCATATGAGGGGAGAAAAGGAATGAACAGTGTAGTACGAATCGTTTACTGCTTGGAGGTGCATCATGGCTAATTCGTACCGCGAGATATTTAAAGCTGCCGGAGCAAAAGGGTTTTCAGCTGCAGGTTTTGTTGCTCGTATGCCTATATCGATGATGGGCATTGGCATCGTGACCATGTTGTCGCAGCTGCGTGGCGAATACTGGCTAGCAGGTGCTGTAGCAGCTACCTTTGCTTTATCAACGGCTTTAATGGCTCCACAAATTTCCCGTATGGTAGATCGGTTGGGGCAATCCCGTATCCTGCTCCCATTTACAGGGATTAGTGTAGTATCTATCGTTTTCTTGCTGCTATGCACAAGATATGAAGCGCCGGATTGGACGCTATTCCTGTTTGCCTTAATTGCAGGCTGCATGCCTAGTATGCCGGCAATGGTTCGTGCACGCTGGGCTGAGCTGTACCGGGGCTCCCCGAGGCTGCAAACGGCGTTTGCTTTTGAATCTGTGATGGATGAGCTTTGCTTTATCATTGGCCCAATCATTTCGGTCGGTTTAAGCGTTATGCTGTTTCCCGAAGCGGGTCCGCTGCTAGCCATCGTTTTTTTAGCCATAGGGGTTATCCTGTTTACGATGCAAAAGAGTACAGAACCTGCTGTCCGTCCTCTGCATACAGATCATAAAGGATCGGTTATTATGATTGGCTCATTGCGGGTGTTGGTGTTTGCGCTCATTGCGTTAGGCACTATTTTTGGCACCGTGGATATTGTTAGTGTAGCTTTTGCAGAAAATCAAGGAAATACTGCAGCTGCTAGCATTGTGCTTTCCGTTTATGCTTTAGGCTCGTGCTTAGCTGGCTTGGTTTATGGTGCACTTAGGCTGAGAACTCCACTTTATCGCCAGTTTTTGTGGGCTGCCGCGGTCACCATGGCAACGATGCTTCCGCTATTGTTTGTAGATAATATAACGAAGCTAGCAGTAGCTGTATTTTTTGCTGGGATATCGGTAGCTCCTACTATTATTGTTACGATGGGCTTGGTGGAGAAAATTGTGCCCGAATCCAAAGTGACGGAAGGAATAACTTGGGCAATTACAGGCATGGGAATCGGGGTTGCTTTAGGATCATCCGTTGCCGGCTGGGTGGTGGATCACTTTGGTGCGCGAACGGGATTCGCGGTAGCAATAGCAGCAGGAATTCTCGCTCTGATTATTGTGGCTTTTGGTTATAAATCGCTGATGACAGCATATAATTACGCAGTAAGGAGCTCTGAGCAATAAGTGTTTATATGCTTAGAGCTATAGTATGAATACTAACCCACGACCAAATAAGGTTGTGGGCTTTTGTTTGTACTGTAATAAAGACAGCCTGGCAGTAATAAACAGTTATAGTCATTTTCCATCTTTACCCATATGGAGATATGTGAGTAAATAGGTTGGTAACGAAAGGGGGAACAATATGACCTTTATGAATAAGCTTCCTAAAGCGATAGAAGCACAACTTAGAGAGAAAACGCTGTTTCATGCCGTATCAGATTTAATGAATGATGGTCAGTTTGGGGAAGAATGGCTGGTCCTGACTGAAAAGGAAGTATCGGTGTGGCGTTCGGATGGGATAATGGTGACTAAACTCGCATTTTCGGATATTACAGATGCCCGGGCTGTTGGCGGAGTAGGCGGCGGCTCATTGCTAGCGGATACCAAGAACGGTCCGATTATCCTTATACGCTACACAGCATCGCTTACTTCTATATTTGGATACGCTTCTAAATTAATGGGCGCAGTGGCAAAAGGCGAAGAGCGGCCAACGGTTTCTGAGAAAGAATTCCCGAGAAACTGTCCAAAATGCCGCAATCCGCTGCCGGACGATTCTCAAGCTTGCCCCGTTTGTAAAAACAACGGCAAGGTTCTGTTTCGAATGCTGAGCTACGCGAAGCCTTACAAGCTGCAAATGGTTGCGGCAGCGATTATGTTGATTTTCACAACATTGGTTGAGCTTATCCCGCCATTTTTGACCAAAATGATTGTGGATGATGTGCTGACTCCAAAGGATATGGGCTCCACGCTTTTGTGGATTGTTATCGGCCTTGCAGCGACCTCACTGGTAGTCACTCTCATGCAGACCGTGCGCGGTATTATTGGCGTGTGGATCGGTTCCAAATTAATGGGCGATCTTCGGCACGATGTCTATAATGCCTTGATGAGATTGTCGTTATCCTTCTTTGACCGAAGGCAATCCTCGCAGTTCATTGGACGGGTAAACAATGATTCAGAGGCGATGCGGCAATTCATGACCGATGGTGTCATATGGGTCTCTGGTGAGTCGCTGCGTGTCATTGCGATTTTCATCATCATGTTTAGCTTTGATTGGAAATTAACGCTGCTCGCCATGCTGCCTATGCCGCTTATGATTATTTTGTCCAGTGTATTATGGCCGATGATCGGTCGGCGGTGGTATCAGCAGTGGAGGTCTATTTTCAGATTAAATGCTTTAGTTGGGGATTCTTTGCAAGGTATTCGTGTGGTTAAGGCATTTGGTCAGGAAAAGACGGAAATGTCACGTTATACGGCAGCGAATAAGGAGCTTGTTCGGCATAATATTCGAATTGAAGGTCTGTGGCAGGGCATGTTCCCCGTCTTCGCTTTAGTCGCTGGAGCGGGTACCTTATTGATTTGGTATTTTGGCGGCAAAACCGTGCTTCAGGGCAATCTATCTATCGGTACCTTGATCGCTCTAGTTACCTATTTGGGCATGCTTCTTGGACCATTGCAGTGGGTAAGCCAAATGATCAACTGGGCAACGCATGCGATTTCGGCAGCCGACCGCGTATTTGAAATTATGGATACCCCGTCTGATGTGCCCGATACTGTAAACCCAGCACAGATTGGCCGCGTAAAAGGCGAGGTTGAATTCAAAAAGGTGACTTATGGATACGAAAAGCATCACCCTGTGCTCAAAAGCGTAGACTTAAAGGTAGCTGCAGGCGAGATGATCGGATTAGTCGGACATTCCGGTGCCGGAAAATCGACGTTTATTAACATGATTTGCCGATTTTATGATTCGGATGAGGGTACGATTACGATCGACGGCACGAACATCCGCAATATTAGCCAGAACGACCTGCGTAAGCAGATTGGCGTCGTGCTGCAGGAGACGTTTCTGTTTGACGGGACGATAGCAGAAAATATTGCCTACTCTAAACCGGACGCTACAGAGCTGGAAATTATGCGCGCAGCCAAAATCGCTAATGCACATGATTTCATCGTTCAGCTGCCGGATGGCTACGACACGAGAGTTGGTGAACGCGGCCACAAGCTATCTGGTGGAGAAAAGCAGCGGGTATCTATTGCTCGCGCCATTATTCATGATCCGCGAATTCTAATTCTGGACGAAGCAACAGCCTCCGTAGATACGGTGACGGAGCGTCAAATTCAAGAAGCGATATCGCGTCTGGTTAAAGGAAGAACAACATTCGCGATTGCCCATCGATTGTCGACTTTGCGCAATGCAGACCGGCTTGTCGTGCTGGATCACGGCAAAATTGTTGAAGTAGGAACACATGAGGAGCTGCTGGCTTCCGAGGGTGCATACTACAAGCTGGTTGAGGCGCAAAAGGAAATGTCCAAGATCAAGGGGGTTGAAAATGCATGATTGATTCCAATGACATTGGTGTTGAAATAAACACAAAGGACCCTTTTGAGATTAATCTATTGGAACCCAATGCGGTCTCATTTTCCCGCAGCCAAGGCGGCGTTTTTCAAGGTGTATTAGAAGGAAAGGCCTATGAAGAAATCATACTCTTTCGTATATTTCCTTTCCAATACACGACCCAGTATATTTCCGTCCGCGATGCAAAGGGTGAAGAGATCGGCGTTATTCAGGATATTGAGCAGCTGGATAAAGAAAGCCGAACCGAAATGGATAAGGAGCTGAAGCTTCGGTATTTCCTTCCGCTTGTAACTCATATTGATTCCATTAAGCAAAAAGCCGACATGTGGATTTGGGAGCTGCAAACGAATTTGGGACCGACCCGCATCGTCATGCGGAACTTGCATGAGCATATGCAATACCCGAGTAATAATCGAATTATTCTGACCGACATCAACGGCAAAAGATGTGAAGTTCGTGATTGGAAGAGGTTAAACGGCCACAGTCGCGGTCAGTTGAAGGACGTCTTATAAGGCAATGAAAACAGTGCTGTCTCTCTTTTTTAAAAAAGAGGGCGGCACTTTTGTATTGTCTTATGATGCTCGTGTAGAAAAAAGTAGATTGCATGTGAAAATCATCGTAAGATAGAATGAATATCCACATTCAACCATTATTCCAATGATCAATGGAAGGAACATGAGGAAATGAACAAAGTAGTTAAAATAACGACAGGCACAATTATTATTACGGCGTTTAGCTTGATGGTCTATCTTGGGTATAGCTATCTCAACAAACTCAAAACCGAATTATCAAGCATCGCCTTGACGGAGCTCAGCACAGGGGAAGAAGTGGCGGTTGATTTTGCGGAGAAACCAACGGTTTTATCCATTTTTACTTCATGGTGCCCTTACTGTAATGAGGATGCCCCAAAAATGGTCGCTTTGCATGAAAAGTATAAGGATAGAATTAATGTATACGGTATAAATGTTACGAATCGTGATGAATTATCAGAGGTAAAAAGCTATGTGGAGCAGCATCAAATTACATACCCGGTCCTCCTGGATAAAACGGGGGATGTATACAAGTACTATGGCGGAGATGGCTTCCCAGCTCTGTGCTTTGTGAATACGGACGGGGAAATCATTGATTACATTATCGGATCGCTTGACCAAGATGAAATAGAAGCTTCGTTTAAGAAGCTTCTCGGCGAGACCTAAAGGAGAGATACTTTTGATTCAATATAAAAATGAACATGTAACCGTGTTCCAAAGTGAGTTATATCAAACGACAGCGACGGTCATTCAGACGGAGGAAATGGTACTCATCGTAGATCCGAACTGGCTTGCGGGAGAAGTTGAGGCGATTAAAGAGTATGTAAATAAGATCAAAGGTGATCGAGCTCTGTATCTATTATTTACTGACGGAGATTTCGATCATATTATTGGTTATCAAGCGTTCCCTGATGCCACAACCATCGGCAGTACCGGGCTGCAGCATCATCCGCAAAAAGAAGAGAAGCTTGAAATGATTCGAGATTTTGATCGTAAAAACTATATTGTAAGAAATTATCCTATCGCATTCCCGAACCTTGATATCATAATTAAAGAGGATGGACAGCAGCTGCACGTAGGAGATATGACAATGACTTTCTATCTTGCGCCGGGTCATACGGAGGATGGATTAATAACGATCGTCGAGCCGTTAGGAATCATGATTGCAGGAGACTATTTATCCGATTTCGAGCTGCCTTTTATTTATCAAAGTGCGAAGGCGTATAATCATACCCTTGAGAAGGCTGGCCGTATTTTTGCAACGCATTCCGTTCGCTTGCTTATACCGGGTCACGGAAAAGCGACAGCCGACTCGTTAGAGATGAAGAGACGCTTGGCTATGGCATCGGATTATCTTAATCGCCTTTGTGAGGCGGTTATGGCAAATAACGAGACTGCTCTTGCTGCGCTCTACCGTGAGCATGCCTTCTTATCCACTTTTACGGAATATTGCCACAAGGAAAATGTATCGATTATACAACGTGAATATCAGTAAAACCATAATCAACGAACATTAAAACATCCTAACGAGGAGCCGCTTGCGTGCTGCGCGATAGGGTGTTTTTGGTTTATTTACGTTTAAACTTCCTTTTTCATAGTATATTATGGAAGTGACTGATGTTTACTATTCTATCAACTAATGGAGAACGCATATGAACTATGATTGCTTAATTGTGGATGACGAGACGGTTCTTGCAGAAACGACGAGTGAATATTTTAATATGTTTGAGGTCAAATCGGCGTACGTGACAAGTGCGGAGGAATGTGAGCTCTTTTTACGGGAAAATGAAACATCGCTTATCCTTCTCGACATTAATCTTGGTCATACCTCCGGGTTTGATTTATGCAAGAAGCTTAGACAAACGACACAAATTCCGATTCTGTTTATTAGCGCCCGGTCCAGTGATGACGATATTCTTATAGCCCTTAACATAGGCGGCGACGATTATATCCAGAAGCCCTATACGCTTAGTGTACTGCTTGCGAAAGTGAAGGCTGTCCTCAAAAGATACGGGAATCAAAGCCCTTCCGAAATGCTGGACTTTGGTGAAGTGAAAATTGATTGCAATCTTTGCCGCGTTCGTGTGAACGGTGTAGATATGAAGCTCAAAACGATGGAATATAAATTGCTCTGTTACTTGGTGAAAAATAAAAACAGAGTCATTTCAAAAGAAGAGCTGTTTGACAAGGTATGGGGTGACTCCTTTGCCGGAGACGGAACTCTTAATGTACATATTCGCCATTTGCGCGAGAAAGTCGAACCGAATCCCAACCAGCCGCAATATATTAAAACGGTATGGGGGACGGGATACGTCCTGGAAGATCACAAGCTATGAGAATAAAGTGGCTGTTCATCACTATCCTCTTTGTATTTGCAACAGGCAGTGCAGCTTCTTGGCTCGTTATGAATAGCAAGACGGATACCGAAGTGGATATGGTAGCTATAAATGAGGTGCTAAAAAAGCTTGAGAGCCACTGGGGGCAAATCGATCAAGCGGATTTCAGCACGATAAAGCAGCCATTCAGCGTTATCGATACTCATGGCCAAGTACGCTTTCAAACATTCGAGGGGCAATCTCCTACCATTAATGATGCCATTAAAAACAGAGATACGATAGCAGATGTCGTGGTAGAGGGTACTTTAGTTGGCAAGCTTATTGTGCTAAACGATGATAAAAAAGTAATTCAGCAAATGAAACGGCAGCTTATTATCGTGCTCTTTATCACTTTTACCATGTTTGCGCTGCTGAGTGTCATCTATGTTTTATTTTTAAATTATAAGGTTTTCAAACCATTTCATAAACTGCAAAGCTTTGCAGTTAACGTGGCGAGAGGGAATCTGGATATTCCTTTGAAAATGGGTCAAAACAACCCGTTTGGCGCTTTTACAGAAAGCTTCGACATTATGCGCGAGGAACTGGCTCTAGCAAGGCAAAGTGAATATGAGGCAAACCGCAGCAAGAAGGAGCTTGTAGCCAGCTTAAGTCATGACATTAAGACACCAGTCGCCTCGATTAAAGCGGTGAGCGAATTGATGCTGCTTCGAGCTGACAATGAGAAAGTTACGAAGCAATTAACGACAATTTATTCAAAGGCAGAGCAGATCAACCTATTGGTGAGCGATATGTTTACGGCGACGTTAGAGGAGCTTAATGAGCTGAAAGTAACGGTGACGGAGGAAGAAAGCAGCGTTTTAAACGGTATCATCGCTAACGTAAATTATGATGATCAAATCAGCTATGCGCCTGTTCCTGCATGCCTAATCTTAACGGATGTATCGCGTTTACAGCAGGTATTTGATAATATTTTGAGCAACTCTTACAAGTATGCGGGCACCTCTGTTACCATTTTATCCGCAATAAAACACAGCTATTTAGAAATAAGCATTATGGATTATGGGAAAGGTATTCATCCGGATGAATTGCCGCTCTTGTTCAATAAATTTTATCGAGGAAATAATGCAGAGGGACGAAGTGGATCAGGGCTTGGGCTATACATATCCGAGTACTTGATGCAAAGCATGCAGGGCGATATAACCTGCCATAACCGTGAAGATGGTTTTAGCGTGACGTTAAAAATTAAGTTGGCTTAAAGAATTAAGAATTGGCTAAGGATTGAACAAAGCTTAACTAAGAATTGGTTTTGTATGATAGGACTGTAAGCTACATTACAGTCTTTTTTGCTTAGGGCTAGAGCAAAGCTATCATACAACTGCAGTATAAAGGAGATTTAATTTATGCCAAGCCAAATGTTAAGAACCGAAAAATTGTGCAAAACGTTCTCAAGCGGGGGAAATCAGCAGCATGTGCTAAAAAACCTCGACATTAGTTTAATGGAGGGTGACTTTACCGTTATTATGGGAAGCTCGGGTTCGGGCAAATCGACCCTGCTCTACGCGCTTTCTGGAATGGATAAACCGACATTAGGCGAAATTTATTTTGAGGAGAAAAAGATTTCGAAGCTAAATAACGATCAGCTGGCGATTTTCCGAAGGAACAATTGCGGCTTTGTATTCCAAAAGGTTTATTTGCTCGACAATATGAGCGTGCTGGACAATGCGCTGGCAAGCGGTCTGCTCGTTAGCAAAAACAAGCGGGCTATCGTAGCCAAAGCAAAAAAACTGCTTGCCCAAGTGGGATTAAATGAAACCTCATGGGGTAAATTTCCGGAGCAGCTCTCCGGAGGAGAAGCGCAGCGTGCTGGCATCGTGCGCGCGTTGATCAATGATCCCAAAATTGTGTTTGCAGATGAACCAACCGGCGCGCTTAATTCCGCTGCTAGCGACAGTGTGCTGGATGTCATGACGGAGGTTAATAAGAGCGGACAAAGCATTGTTATGGTTACACATGATATGAAAACCGCATTAAGAGGGAATAGAATCCTTTACCTGCGTGATGGCGTTATTTTCGGGGATTTGCAGCTTAGTCCGTTCCATGTGGAAAATAACCATAAACGGCATGAGCAGCTAAAAGCATTTTTGGCTGAAATGGGGTGGTGAGATGAACATCGTCAACCTAGCCTGGGCCAACATCAGAAAAGGCAAAAGCGCGGCATTTTCCCTTTTTATTTTGATATTTATCGCAGCGCTGCTGCTTAATGTGGGAATGACGGTTATTTTCAAAATTAATACGTTTTTTGATGATAAGGTGGCGGAACTACATGATCCTCACTTAAACATCATCATGGACAGTGCAAGCTATACGAATGCCAAGGGCGACTTTTTGAAAAACTATTCTGATGTGAGTGAGTATGAGCTCGAAAACATGGTGTTGATGAGTTCAGCCAAATTTCGTTATGGGGATAGTGACATGAGCCATGCCGCTGTTATCCTTAATGCGGATACTGATCGCACGATTGCACCATTAAAACTAATTGAGCAGATAGCCTTGAGCTCTGAGCCGGATATATACCTCCCTTACAGCTTTAAAGTAAGCGGCGGGTATAAGCTGGCTGACAGCTTCGTCTTTACCTATCAGGACAAGGAATATCGTTACCGGGTTGCAGGTTTTTTTGAGACAACGATGCTTGGCACCACCAACATAACGTTGATGAAGTATTTTTTGCCGGATAAGGAATTTGAGCAGCTGCTCAGCCAGCTCAGCCCCAAAGAGGAAGGCACCTTCTTATCTGCCAAGTTAAAAAACAGCGAGCAATCGATTCAACTGCTTAAAGATTACGAAGAGCAATTTCCCTTTTCCCATAATGAGGCAAGCTCCTTTTATTCTTCATTAGACGTTATGACGATGAAGGGTATAAGTACGATGACGATCAATCTGGTCGCTATGATTATGGTTGCTTTTGCAGCGGTTATTGTTGTGGTGTCATTGCTTGTTATTAAGTTCCGTGTCACTAATAGTATTGAGGATGGCCTTGTTAATATTGGTGTTCTGAAAGCAGTGGGCTATACGAGCCAGCAAATTATTTTATCTATTATGATGCAGTTTATGATCATTACCTTATTGGCAAGCATTATGGGGGTGGCGGTCACTTACACCGTTATGCCTGTATTCGGAGGCATTATTTCTACGCTGTCTGGACTGCTATGGAATCAAAGCTTTAATGCTGTAATTAATTTAGCCAGTATTCTAATTGTAGTTGTGCTGGTCGTAACCGTAACCCTTCTCGCTTCAATTCGTATTAGAAAGCTGCATCCCATAGCGGCGCTGCGGGGAGGCATTGTGACTCATAGCTTTAAGAAAAATCGCTTCCCACTAGATCAAGCCAAGGGTGGATTAAGCTTTGTGCTTGCTTGCAAAACCATCGTGATGAACATCAGGCAGAACATTATGATTACATTTATCGTTGCCGCCGTTACCTTTGCCTCTGTTTTTGCTATCGTTCTTTATTACAATATAGCAACAGATAAAACAGCCTTTATTCACCTCGTTGGTGCAGAAACCTCGAATGTCAATGTTCAGGCTAAAGAGGACGTAGATAGTGAGGCGCTGTTTGCATCCATTAAGCAAATGGATGGTGTTGAAAAAACGGTATTACTGGACTATTTAATAGCGAAAGTTGACGATAAACCGTTTGCTATGACGATTTCGGATGATTACAGCGGGTTGGAAAACCAAATGGTGTATGAGGGACGATATCCGCAATATGATAACGAAATTGTCGTTTCGTGGGCAGTATCGCAGCTGCTTGAAAAAAACATTGGGGATACGGTCAAAGTAGATTTAGGGGAAGCCAGTTATTCTTTTTTAATTACCGGTCTGAGCCAGTCTATTAGCAATATGGGGCAAATATCATCTGTGACTTTGGATGGTGTTCGGCACCTCATTCCAGATTATACAGGCAAGATGCTCAACGTTTATTTAAATGGTATCGATAATGCAAGCTTTATCAAAAATAGTAAAGTACAATACGGAAGCTCAGTAGAGGAATTTGTTGATGTAGATGAGACGATAAACAGCCAAAGCAGCGTTTATATTTCCGCGGTGTTTGCTGTTATGGTGCTTGTTCTCGCGATCACTGTATTGGTTGTCGTTCTCATTCTTTATCTTGTTATTAAAACGATGATTCTGAAGCGCAAGAGGGAGCTCGGAATATTTAAAGCAACAGGATATACGACGAGCCAGCTAATGACGCAAATCATGCTCAGCTTTGTACCAATTGTCATTATAGGGGTAGTTATAGGCGGTGTGCTGGGCAGCCTGTATACCAATTCCATGCTGACCTTGCTCCTCTCTGGAGCAGGAATTCACAACGTTCAGTTCATTATTAAATTGCCCCTTGTTATTGCGCTTTGTTTCGGAATTGTTATGTTGTCTTATGTTGTTTCCATTCTTGTGTCGCGGCGGATCAAAGGAATTTCTGCCTATGAATTAATTACAGAGTGAGAATAAAGATATTGCTTTAATCAAAGCTTTTGCAGGCGGCCTTTCGAGGTCGCTTTTTTGTGTTGTTGCAGGTGTCATTTGTATGCTACCATACGCTAAACGCCTACTTTAATAAATCGATTATATTTGAGAGGAATGAGTGTAAATGCCGTTAGTTGACATGCCGCTTGAGAAGTTAAAAGAGTACCAAGGAATTAATCCTCGTCCTGCTGATTTTGATGCTTATTGGGATCGTGCGATCGCTGAGATGCGTGCTGTAGATCCGCAAATTAAGCTCGTTCCAAGCTCATTTCAGACTCCGAACGCGGAATGCTTCGATCTCTACTTTACGGGCGTTCGCGGGGCTCGTATCCATGCAAAATATGTTCGGCCAAAACATATGGCAGAGCCGCATCCGGCAGTCGTATTATTCCATGGCTATACGGGAAATGCAGGCGATTGGAGTGACAAGCTGGCTTATGCCGCATTAGGCTTCTCCGTTCTAGCTATGGATTGCCGTGGTCAAGGCGGGGAGTCTGAGGATTCCGGCAATGTGAAGGGAAATACACATCAGGGTCATATTATTCGGGGATTAGATGACCATCCGGACAATCTGTTGTTCCGTCATATCTATTTGGATACTGCACAATTGGCGGGCATCGCACTGGGCTTGCCTGAGGTTGATCCAGAACGTGTTTATGCAGCTGGCGGTTCGCAGGGCGGAGCGCTTACGATTGCTTGTGCGGCGCTTGAACCGAGAGTAAAGAAGCTTGCTCCTGTGTTCCCATTCCTTTGCGATTATAAACGCACGTGGGAGATGGATTTGGCGAAGGACGCGTATCAGGAGCTTCGCACCTTTTTCCGTTATTTTGATCCGCTGCATGAGCGCGAGGATGAAATTTTTGAGAAGCTGGGTTATATCGATATTCAATTTCTTGCAAACCGAATTCGCGGCGAAGTATTGATGTTTGTTGGCCTCATGGATACCATTTGTCCGCCTTCCACACAGTTTGCAGCTTATAACAAAATAACTGCTCCTAAGCAGTTAGTCATCTATCCGGACTTTGGGCATGAGCATTTGCCTGGTTCATCGGATCGTACGATTCAATTTTTCTTGAACTAATAGGAATGAAATAAAGGGGCTGTCTCAAAAGTCATTTTGCGATTTTTTGAGCACTACTTAGAACTTATTTTCATCGAGAAAAAGGACCTCAAGCTCCACTATACAGTGGAATTTGAAGTCCTTTCATTTGAAAACGGGGATGTTTCCCGGGATGTTTCCCTGATGCAAAGACTT